>JBBQTY010000143.1:0-10895 GCA_038234445.1 Lysobacterales bacterium | reverse complement strand
CCCTGGGCTAAGCGCGACCAGATGGTCGTCAACACATACGACGACGAATGGCGCCTGCCACCGACACGCAGCGCGCGATGGTTGTCGATGCGCTGCGCGCTATTCGAAGCCGTGGCAGAAGATCGAGTCACTGACTTCGCTACACGGGAACTGTCGCTCGAACGCGCCGAGATCGAGTGGGCCGCGTGCGTTCGTGATGTAAGGCAGGTCGACCACGCGCAGGTTGCTATCGATGTCGGACGAAGCAGCGCCGGACGCGCTGGCTCGGTCGAGAGCGGGCGAATCGATGGCGAGGTGATAGTCACCCTCCAACGGCGCGACGAAGCGCGGGTTTCCGACCGCAATATCCAAGCCGGCCGCGAAATCGGTGGCGTCGTGCACAAGCATGTCGTAGCTGATAAAACTGGCAGGAATGGCGCCGCCGATAACGTCGCGTCCCGGCTCCCAGAGAATGCCATTGAACAGCCGGATCGATCCGTTGCTGTCGAACAGCGGCGCATTTGCTGAGGTCCCGTTGCCGACGATCGTGCAGCCCGCACAGGTGAACTCCATGGCGAAAAACGAGCGCAGCAGGCGAGTCGCGCCGGGGTTGTCAGCGATCAGTGCGTTCTCAAAGATCACTCGCATCGGGTGACCGCACTCGCCAAATGTGCAGCCATCGGCGATCAGACTGTCGCCGACGTTACCGATGATGCGGGTCCCCTGAAAGATGATCAGTGACAGTTGCGTAGTGTCCGGATTTAACACCATCGCGACCGCGCCGGGCGCGCTGCCTGATCCGTTACCGGTGATCAAGTTACACTGCAGACTCGGCGCACAGGGAACGGCGTCCGAGGACGGCGTGTCGGCCCGGCTTGTCGATCTCATGATACTCACCGCCCCAGCATCCACGACCATTGCCGCACCGCCGAGGGTGGCCTGATTTCCCTCGAGCATCGCGTCGTACAAAACGGCGAGGGACTGGTCGCCGTTTACGTAGAGGGCGCCACCGGCGTTGCTCGCCTGGTTGTGGTCGATCCTGACCGGTCGCTGCGCATCGGTGGTGCGAGCGTCCAAGGCGGCCGTCCCGCTGACATGCACACCTGCACCGTAGGTCGCCGTGTTGCGTGAGACGATGCCATCGTTGCCCAGACCTCCGGACGTCATCGCAATGCCGGCGAAGGTGACCGTATCTCCGCGCACAGCGAGGCCCCCACCGGCAAAGGCAGCGTTCCTGCGCACCACGGTGTCGACACCGCCGATGTGGAGCTTGCCGTGCACGACGTCGACACCGCCACCGGCGAGTCCGGCGATGTTGTCCTCAATGCGCACGTCGTCACCGATTACCAGCGCGGAAGTCGTGATTCCTTCGAGGCCGTCGAAGCGGATACCTGCACCGTTGAGCGCGCGGTTGCCCCGGATTCCGCTGTGCGTCAACGTGACCTGGCCGCAGGCCTCGATCAGCAAGCCGCCGCCATCTCCCAAAGGATTGTCGCCATCGATCAGGTCAAGTCCCTCGAGATGCACAAAGACCCGGTCCGCGCAGGCACGCCGTATCGTCAGCACCGGTGCGCTGGCACCGCCGGCACCGCTGATGGACGTGTGCTGCGCTAGCCCACTGGACACGGTGCAGTCGAGGTAACCGCCGATGATTCGCACGCTACCGGCGGCGTCGAGCAGAAGCGCCTGATTCGTGTAACCGGTTCCAATGACAATGCGGATCTCGTCGGGCTCGGGCGTCGCGCCGGCGGCAGTCAGCGCTTCCTGGACGGTGCTGTAGCTGCACTGACCGGGCGTGCCGATGGGCCCAACCGTGATTGTCGCTGCGCGCGCATCGGTCGGCTCCAGCGATGCGAGCAACAATCCGAACACGCAGAGCATTGCTGCCGGCCAGCGGGCACTCCACCGGCCCGATGGGCTCAAGCCGCGGAAGAAAAGGTGTGCCTGAGCAGAGCCAAGCAGTTCGCAAGACGTATTCATCGGATCTCAATCGTGAGGATGTTGTCCTCAACGACGCGTTTGCGTATCGATCAACGACATGCATCCGACACGGTCACCCCTGCACCGCACACTCCGGCGCCGCCAAAGCCCTTGCTGCGAACGCCGGCGATCAAGCAAAACATGCGACTGGATTTGCTACCGAGGGGGAAATGCATCGCGCAAGTGACTTCGATATTCGGCGCGCGCCGAACATTGATGCTGTCGACACTGATCGTATTCGTGCGTCCGTCGAGTGGAACGTGCGCGAAGCAGTTGGCGGAGAACAGACTGGCGCCGCAGTGTCCGAACATCGTGGCGGAATCCAGCAACACCTGCGACTTCACGAAACGATCGTTTCTGCGCACCCACGCCACAGCGCCGTTCTTGGTAGGCCCGTCGAGAGTGTCGTAGCCGGCAAACATGCGCCTGATCGCGCCGATACGTGTGCGCAGGGCCGACTGCTCAGCGCGCGATTTTTTCGATCCGCAGCCACTGGTCGGAATCCACCGCAGCGCGCTGTGCCGACGTCTCGAGCACTGCTCGCGCCGCGGCGCGCGCCTCATCGTGGCGATCGAGGGCGGCAAGGACTTCAACGCGCACCGCCATCAACACGGCACGGCGCGCGTTGTCGTTCGGTGCCAGTTTCTGCACGAGATCGGCTGCTTTATCGAGCTCGCGCAAGGCTTCGTCCTCGCGCCGCAAGGCGTGCAGAGCGCTGGCCCGAACGCGATACAACCCGGAAGCGTTGAGGCTCGATTCCTCGCCACGTGCAACGAGGATGGCAATGCCCTGGTCGACGAGTTCCAGCGCTTCGCGAGGTTGCCTGAGAGCGGTCCTGACTTCCGCGCTTCGCCCGAGCCCTAACGCGTACTCGCCATGCTGCGGCCCATACAGTTTCAGCCTCGCTTCCAATCCCAATGCACTGACTTTGGCCGCTTCGCTCAGCCGCTGCAGGCGCAAGTCGATATCGGTGAGATAAAGCCAACTGTTCATGCACATGGGTTCGGCCAGCAACTCCGGCGAAGCGCAAACCTCCGCCGCCTTGAGCAACGGTGGGAGTGCAAGGTCATAGCGCAATCGCTTGGTCTCCAGCGCTCCGCGGGCGTTCAACGCGGAAATATTCTGTGGGTGACTCGGGCCGAAAAGCTGCGCATACATATTGGCCGACTCGTCGAGCACGCTCGCAGACTCGTCGTAGTCGCCGCGGTTTCCGAGCAGCACACCGAGATTCTGCAGCGCATTGGCAATTGCCTCGTGCGGCGCCGAATAGATCCGTTGGCGAGCCTCAACACTGGCCCGCGTAAGCCGTATGGCGTCGTCCGCCTTGCCGAGCTTGTATTTCGTCGCAGACAGGTTCAACAGTAGAGACGTATACGCGGCATCCTCTGGAATACCAGCTGCCTGCCACTGTCCTAGAACGGTCTGCATGACATCGGCTGCATCCTGCGTACGGCCCGCTTTGGCCAGCGCGAACCCGTTTCCGATGTGATGCATCAGGCTCGCGCGCACGTTAGTGCCATACACCCTGTCAGCGAGTGCGGCCGCCTCGGCCATCAAGCTGACGCCTTGTTCGAGATGTCCGCTACCAATGCGCGCGTTCGCATAGGCCGATACCCCATCGACAGCAACCTCATCCAGCACGTCGCGATACAGGGCCATGCGCGGCTCGAGTGCTTTGTCTGCATCGACGGCTTTGCCGAGGCGCTGAAGAATATTGGCTCGCGTCACCTCGATCGCCAGGTGTACGCGCGAATGCTTCGCCCCATTTGCATCGAGAATCGCGAGTCCGCGATTCGCCAGAGTCAGCGCGTTGTCGAAGTCCGCGCTCTTGTGACTGATCAAAGCGAGGCTACCGAGGAACTCTCCGCGCAAGTCGGCGCTTAGCGCCGGGTTGGTTTCCAGGCGTTGCGCTGCCGCGCGCACCAGCACCTCGAGTGTCGGCCGCGCATCCCTGGGCAGATCCTCCTTGGCCGCCTCGAACACACCCAGCAGGAAGTCGCGTGCCGCTTCGGCGCGTTGGGCCTGCTCGCGCGCGACCTTGGCCTGCCACAACGCAATGCCAAGGCTCGCCAGCACCGCGATAACGAATGCCGTCGTCACCAGCACGCCACCGCGGTGACGCGTCACGAACTTGCGCGTCTGATACCAGCGCGAGGGGGGATGCGCGTGCACCGGACGCGATTCGAGGAAACGTTGCACATCGTCGTCGAACTCAGCCGCATCGCGATAGCGCAGTTCCGGTTCGACCACGGTCGCCTTGCCAATGATCCAGCGCAATTCGGCGGGCAGGAGCGTGTAGCCTGACGACGCCAGTTGTCCCTTCGTCCCCGCTGGCGACTCATGCGTCAGCAGCACGCGCAAGAGCACCCCGAGCGCATGGACATCCGTCGACAGAGTGATCGCCCCGCCGTTGGCCTGCTCGGGAGCGCCGTAACCCGGCGTCATCATCGGGATGTGCGTGCGCGTCACATCCTCATCGTCAAGCAGCCGCGCGATGCCGAAATCAAGCACCTTGATCGCCCCGTCGGAAGTGACCATCACATTCGACGGCTTGAGATCGCGGTGCACGATCAGCGCGCGATGAGCGGCAGCGACGACGCCGCACAACTGTGAAAACAACCGCAACCGCGCGCCGCGGTCGAGATTCTGGTTGTCGCACCAGGCGTCGATCGCGAGACCGTCGATGTACTCCATCGCCAGATACGGCACACCATCGCCACTGACACCGCCATCGATCAGTCGCGCGACGCCGGGATGCTCGAAGCGCGCGAGAATCTCGCGCTCGCGCCGGAACCGGCGGTGTTCGTCGACGTCGTGAATGCCACGTCGCAGCAACTTGATCGCGACGGACTGGTGGAAGTCCTCGGCGACGCGCTCGGCGAGGAAGACGGTGCCCTGGCCGCCCTGGCCGAGCAGGCGGACCAGTTCGAACGATCCGAAGCGGCGGCCCACGAGACTTTTCGGATCGAACTCGCCGCCACCGGCGGCGTCGAATTCGTCGATGCGCGCAACCACGTCGCCCTGCAGGAATCCGCTTTCGCCGGCATCGGCGGCAAGCATCAGCGCAAGCTCGATGCGCAAGGTCGTGTCGGGGACATGCTGTTCAATCCACTCCAGACGATCGCCTTCTGGGATCTCGACGCAGCGTTCGAACAGGCTGCGCAAGTGAGCATAGGTGTTGGTCATGAAGAGTGCCTCTGGCTTGGCATTGAACGCAACAGGGAACCACAGTCGGTGCTTGCAGCGAGTGCGAGACGCGAATCCCGCAACAGGATGGAGCCACTCACCGCGGTGTCGCTCACCGCGTCCGCCTCGCTTCGTGCTCGAACGCAATCGCCACGCGCGGCGTCGGCGACCGCAAGCCACGATCGTGCATCAACCAGGCGCGCCGAATCGGCATCGATTTCGCCCTCGGCCTGTTCGATGGCATGGCGCAGTCGCGTTGCAGCGACCGCGGCAAGACCACGCTCAAGCTCGACGCGCGCAAGCGCGGTTTGCGCGGGCAGCATCACCGCACTCCAGCGGTAGCTCAAGCTATCGATGTCGCGCGCTGCGCGTTCGTAACTTTCTTCAGGACACGCGGGCTGCGCTTCCTGTGCGCAGGCGAGGGCGAGCAACGCGAGTGCCTGTCTGCGAAGGTAAGGAGGATAGCCCGAACCAAAGCGATCCAGCCCGACGCGCAGGAGCTCTACGGCGAGGCGTGGGCGATCCTCGACAAGTTCGAGTTCTGCCAGCGCGATGTCCGTGCGTCCGCGCCACGATTTGGCGCTGGCGGGGTCGAGCCCCGTCGCGGAGCGCAACAATGTCGCGCGTGCGAGAAGCGGGTCGCCGCGTTCAAGCTCCATGATTCCGCTGAGGCGCAACGATCGAGCGGCATCAGCGCTGCCTGCTCCATAAACTGTCACGGCCAGTTGCTGTGCATGCGCGCATGCCGCGTGTGCGCTCGAAACGGAACCGCCGACAATCTCTGAAAAGCACAGGAGATCGGCGTTGATCACGTGGTGATCACGAGGTTTTCCTGGAGCGAGGGCGAGTGAAGCTTGCGCGCTACGCAGGTTTACGAGGCCTTCGCGTACGTGACCGGCCATGACTTGTGCAGCACCCATGTTGGACAGTGGAATCAGCGCTTCAAAGGCATCCTTGTCAACGTGCATCAATTGAATGTCCAGCGCCTTGCGATAGGCCGCAATCGCCTCTTCAAATGCGCCTACCGCCTCCAGACCGAATGCGAGATTGTTGTAGCCGCTGCCGAGCCGGCGGTCGTCAGCGTCGAGCCAGGACTCGCGCTCGCGCAATGCGCTGCGTGCGTAGGCGAGGCTGGCGTCTGCATCGCCTCGATCGATCGCGACCGCGGAGAGCGCGTCGTAGAGTCGGATCAGCGGCATGCCGACGATGCCGAAGGCGCGGAACTGTTGTTCGGCAGCGCCGAGGTCGCGGGCGGCGCGTACGCCGTCTCCGCGCCGCAACGCGACCATTCCGGCACCCGCCACCACATGCGCGCGCAACGGGTCCTCTGAGGCGAGATTCGCCCGAGCGAAAACACCCGCACGCTCGACCAGCGCACTCGCCTGTTCGTATTCGCCGATCTTGGTCAGCAGACGCGCGAACAGCAGCATGAGATCGACACGCTCGGGTGCGGCAATCTCTGTGTTCTGGTCGAGTCGAGTGACGCTGAGTGCGAGCAGTTCGGCGTAGCTTGGCTGCTTGCTCGCGGTCGTCCCCTGGCTGATCGGATCGAAGATGCGCTCGACGAAATCACGCGCGTTGTTGGCGCGCTCTGCTTCATGACGCGCGATCCCGGCCTGGTCGCGCGCCACCTTTGCCTGCCACGCTGTCGTGCCCAGACTGGCCAGAACGGCGAGCGCGAAGGCAGTGGTCAGCAGCACGCCGCCGCGATGGCGAGTGATGAACTTGCGCGTGCGATACCAGCGGGATGGCGGGTGCGCGTGCACCGGACGCAATGCGAGGAACCGCTGCACATCGTCATCCAGCTCGGCCGCATCACGGTAACGCAGCTCCGGCTCGGCCACCGTAGCCTTGCCGATAATCCAGCGTAGCTCGGCTGGCAGTTGCATGGCATGAGGATGAGGTGTGCGAGATGGCTGCTCGCCGGTCAGCAGCACGCGCAACAACACGCCAAGGGCGTGCACGTCGGTAGCAAGCGTGATCGCGCCGCCGTTGGCTTGCTCAGGCGCAGCGTATCCCGGCGTCATCATCGGGTTGCGCGTGCGCGAGGTATCCTCCTCGTCGAGCAGGCGTGCAATGCCGAAATCGAGCACCTTGATCGCGCCATCGCGGCTGACCAGCACGTTCGATGGCTTGATATCCCGATGCACGATCAACGCGCGATGTGCGGCGGCTACCACGCCACACAGTTGCGAGAACAGTCGCAAGATTGCCTCGTGGTCAAGTGATTGGGCGACGCACCACTGGTCGATCGGCAGGCCGTCGACGTATTCCATCGCAAGATACGAAACGCCTTCCCCGCTCACACCGCCATCAATCAGGCGTGCGACGCCAGCGTGCTCGAAGCGTGCGAGGATTTCACGCTCGCGCCGGAAGCGCCGATGCTCGTCGACCTCGTGGATGCCACGCCGCAACAACTTGACCGCGACCGTCTGCTGGAAATCGTCCGCGACGCGCTCAGCAAGATAAACCGTCCCCTGGCCACCCTGACCGAGCAGGCGGCGCAGCTGGAACGAGCCGAAGCTTCGGCCTACCAGACTTTCCGGTTTGAAATCTTCGCTCACGGCGGCGCCGAGCTTGCCGATCCGCGAAACTACGTCGCGCTTTAGAAACCCACCGTGTCCGCGATCAGCGGCGAGCATCAACGCGAGTTCGATGCGCAAAGTCTCTTCTGGAACATTTTTCTCGATCCAGGTGAGTCGATCATCATCCGTGAGGTCGACGCAGACCTCGAACAGAGTACGCAAACGGTTAAAGGTCGAGGTCATGGCAAGGCTACGCTTTGAATCTGTAGGACGTAGCGGGAGTGGGAACCTTGCATGCGTGCGTCATTCTGATTTCCCTCTTGTCCGTGGGCGCCACCGGCATCCTGCGCAATCGGATTCACGGCGCCGACTACTCCATTGCAGAGCGCACGTGCGCGTACTCTGCGTCGTTGAAATGATCGCGCGCATCCGAACCGTTCGCAACACTGCGCTCGGTGACACGCTGGCAAGTCGCTCAATTGCCGAGCAGTGGTCGAGTCGCACACACGTATCTGGAATTGTTAGCTGCGATTGAGCTCGGATAGCGCAATCAATCGAAGCCGTTTGCGAAAATCAGATCAATGATGAAAGGTCTTTCATACGCGCCGAGGTCGAGCGGTCCTGACAGATCCAGGATGTCCGGCTGGTCGACGACGCGCGGATTGCCATCGAGATCGGTATTCGGCGCTCCTGTGGCATCCGCGATGTCGAGGGCGGGCGAATCCGCTTGCAAGTGGAAGTCAGTCGCGGCTCGATCCACAAAAAGCGGATCGCGGACAAAGATGTTCGCTTCGTTCGGAAAGGCGCTCGGCGGGAAGTCGGCGCGATCATGCAGCAACAGGTCGAAGGCTTGGAGCTGAGCGGGCGTTTGCCCGCCAATGATGTCGCGACCCGGCGCCCAGATGATGCTACGTGTCAGCAAAACGGGGCCATTGCTGTCAAACAACGCTTCGGGCACGTTAAAAATTCTCGCGGTTGCGATCGTGCAGTAGTCGCACGTGAAGCTCGTTCGGTGGCTCAAATCGATGATGCGACGCGTCAGCCGATTGCCGTCGATGCGAACACCCCGCAATCCGATTTTCATGGGTGTCTCGCAGGTGCCCGAATCGCAATCGTCGCCGAAAAGATTGAGTCCGCGATTGTCCCGGATATCGATCGAGTCGAAGCGAACTTCTGTCTGTCCGCCAGTGGACGTGTTGCTGACCAAGGCAACGGCGCTGGACTTCACTTCCTCGTCGACCGCGAGGTTGTCGGTAACGTGATTGCAAGCTGTGCGCGGAATGCACGCCACGGTGTCGTCGGGCGCATTGCCCACGCTAACCGATGCCATCGAGAACAGGCCGCCTTCGCTGGCCATCACCGCAGCGCCAGCCTTGAAGGCATGGTTGGCTTGCAAGACGCTTTCCCACATTTCGACGCTGGCGAGCCCACGCACCGAGATTCCTGCGCCGAGCTGCGCGAAGTTGCGCTCGATGCGTACCGGGTGCGTCGCCTGCGTGCTGAACACGCGCACTTGCGCGTACATGCCGGCAAAGATGCCACCGCCTTCCCCGCCGAGGTTGCCGCTGATGACCCCATCATCGCCTTGGTCACCGGACCGGATCTCGGCACGTGCGGGCAGCGTCTGGTCGGAGGCTTGTATCCAGATCCCGCCGCCTCGACCTTGATCTGTGGTTGCATTGCGACGGACGACGGTGTTGGTGCCTCCCAATTGCAGGTATGCACTTTCGATCGCGATGCCGCCACCAGAGCCAAGCGCGGCGTTGTCTTCTATCTGAACCTCGTCGCCGAACAGCAATTGCGTCGCGGTGTCGCCGTGTCCGTGGACGTAGATGCCGGCACCGTTTGGAGCTTGGTTGTTGGCGATACGCGTGTTCTCGATGGCGACCTGACCGCAGACGTCGAGGTAGAGGCCGCCACCCTCAAGTGTGTTGTCGCCATCTACGATCTCAAGTCCTTGCAGATGGATATCAGCCGCTGGGCCTGTCTGCGAGCAAGGAACCTGGATACTTATCACCGGTGCCGCTGCGCCTCCTTCGCCGCTCAGTATCGTCCGTCCACTCGCGAACGGTAGTGAGCATTCCTGATAACCGCCGCGTATCGTCAGCTCAGGGTCACTGATGACAACTGCCTGACTCGAATAATTGACAAGGTCAGACTGCATGACCATACGGATCTCGTCGGGACCCGCATGCGCGGCGGCCGCATCGACAGCCTCTTGCAACGTCGCATGGGTACAGGCGGTAATGCCGCCGCCGACACCGGGGCCAACGATGTAGGTATCGGCAAAGCCATCGGCCGATACGAAGACGAAGACTGCGGCGATGCAGGCGCGAGGGATTTTCTTCATCGGTTTCTCCAGAGGTGTTCCTGAAGAGACGACGAGGAACAATGCTGAGGAGCGACATCAGTAAACCTGCGCCCCGGGAGAGAACCACTCGCCGAGCGGGTCGCGTGACTCAGGAACGTGCGCAGCCGCGCTCGCCTTTGCAATTTCCAGATGGCGACCGACAGCCAAAAGCCGCGAGCGAGGGCAGCAATGAGATCCCGCTCAGTCAGCGAGCTCGCGAAGCAGCCAAGCCCGCGCGACGCGCCAGTCACGATTGACGGTGCGTTCGGACACGCCGAGCAAATCACCGATCTGGCCGAGGCTGAGGCCGGCGAAGTAATGCAACTCGACAATCTCGGCCGCGCGCGCGTCGGCCACGGCGAGCTTCTGCAGAGCCGCATCGAGTTCGAGTGCGCGCGAGGCATCCATTTGCACGCCGTCGGCGGCCTCCGAATCGAGTCCGATGCGATTGAGGTCGCCGCCGTGTTTCGGGCGCAGTGCGCGCCGTGCGTGGTCGATCAGGAGGTTGCGCATCGAACGCGCGGCGTAACCGAAGAAATCGCGTGGTTGCGGCGCATTGGCGTCGCCGTTGCAGAGGTCAATATAGACCTCGTGCACCAACGCCGTGGTGTTCAGGGTCTGCCCTGCGGCGAACCGATGGCGCTCGCGGTGTGCAACCGCCCGCAAGCGCTCGTAGACGGCCTCGAACGGTAGCTCCTGCTTCACTTCTGCTGGTGGATCCTGGTCCAAGTCGTGCCCTCCTGTTGCATGCACTGTACAAGATGCCGCGCCAGCAGGTCAGCGCAATTGCGCACATTCCACTGCGAGCCAGCGCCGGTCAGGATAGGGTCGCACCCAATGGCAACGTGCGCGATGTCAGCTCGCCGCCTCCTGCC
>JBBQTY010000142.1:0-10972 GCA_038234445.1 Lysobacterales bacterium | reverse complement strand
GCGAATGCGCCGACGGACGAAAACATGCGAATCCATCGCTCATTCGAAGCAAGGATTCCGTGCCGAACAACGATTCGTCTTGCCCAGCGGTGTATCGATCGACGACGCGAAAGTCCATTGCGGTTAGCCCGGTTGTATTTGGATAGCCGAGATAGCTGATCTGGCAACGGGCGGGCTTCGCCGCGAACACACCGAGACGACCATGTTTCGTATGTCCGGCGAGATCGACAAGGATATCGATGCGATCGTTGCGGACCTGTTCGGTCACCGCCGCGTCGGACCATCCAAAAATCTCCTGCCAATGCTGCGCGTAAGCGCGCAAACGACCGCTGACGGCATCGGGTTTCTCGACATCGGAATAGCAAGTGATTTCGAATCGGGAAGCATCGTGATGTTCGAGGATTGGCTCGAAGAACGCGTTGACGGCGTGCGCACGGAAATCGCCTGAGACATAGCCGATGCGGATTTTTCCAGAACGCTCAGGCCATGAATCGAAACGTTGGATGTCTCCAAACAAGCCATCGGCGACTCGCCGATGCTCATCCGCGACATCCTTCGGATCGGCTCCTGGAAGTAAATTCAGTGCGTATAAAAAACTGGTTGCCGCGGAGGGATATCCCGGTCGAATCGACAAAGCCTTGCGGAGCGATTCGATCGCGTCTGCAATCATCACGTGGTCGAGTTGAAGCAATCCGAGATTGAACCAGGCCTCGGCCTGCTTCGGATCGAGCCGCGTCGCCTCAAGACTATGCGTGAACGCACCGTCATGATCCCCCGCCTCGGCAAGCACCGCACCGAGATTCATATGCGCACCCGGGTAGTCCGGACGCAGTACCAGCGCCTGACGCAGCTGCTCGGCAGCACCGGCCAGATTTCCCATCTGGCGCAAGGCATCACCCAGGTTGTTGCGCAATACCGGTTGATCCGGCACCCGATCAACGGCTTGCCGGATATAGAACACCGCCGTCGCATGATCACCTTGCTGGTGAGAAGCCAGACCGAAAAGATGCAGAGCATCGGGATTTCCGGGTTGCCGCTCAAGAATTCTCAGATAGCGATCCTTGGCCGCTTCAAGCTCACCGGCCCGGTGGAGCTGAGTGGCTTGGCCAAGCATTTCCTGTAGCGATATTGCACTCATGAATCCGGAGATGCCTTTCCATTCGCTGTCTGCCAGAGCCTGAGTTTAATCGAATACGCAATGCGGACGCGCTGATGGCCATCGCCTTGCTTGCGCAAGAGCACCGTCATTCCTGTTCAAGATCTTCAATCAGGATATTCAGACATTTCTTGTTTGTATAAGCGTCTGCCTGATCACTCACTTCCTTTCCCCGCCGGTTGTTCTCGATGGCCCATGAAATGACATCCGCTTTGTAGCGCTGGCGGCAACTGCAATACGTCACGATCGTCTTATGCGAATGCAACGCCCTTTCGTCAGGCATTTCTTCAAGCGTCTTGATGCAAAACGGGACATTTTCTGCAATATATGATTGCCTGAATTCGTTGCTGGCCGGCGGGATTTCCTCGGCGCTCGCGAAAATGCTGAGGAGGATCAGTAGCACGAGGGTATAGCGCATCGTTCGTTTCCATGCATGGCAGGATTGGACGCGGCAGATGACATATTCAATGTCCGCGGCTGCAACTATTGGCGCAAAGTGTGGGGCAAACTACATAACGCCAATCGAAGTCGCTTCTGGACATATGCGCTCGCCAACGCTGCCATGCGCTTCGTTTCAGTGGCATCCAGTTACGTGCATTGCTCCGCCAAACCTCACGCCGATAGCGGCATATTGGCAAGCCGACGGCGGAGGCGTGTCATTTCGCGGCGGTCTTCGTGCCAGAAACTTCATCCACCGCAATCCGCATTCTGTTGTCATCAGACGTTCGGCAACGCATCGCCCGTCAACCTCGGTCAGCCCTTCGTTTGCTTCAGCCAGGCGTCGATTTCAGGCAGACGCTTTTCGCGAACATGGATGCGGTATTCGATGTTGTCGATCGCGATCCGCGTCGCGCGTCGCGAGCCTGCAGCAACGTACTTATCAGCGTAAGCCTTGAGCTTGCCGACCATCGCCGGATCCAGCGAGCTGTCAGCCAGGCGCGGGTAGTAGCGGCTACTGGACGTTGTGTCGATAAAAGGCTCAACTTTTTCGCGATGTGCCAAGGCAAAGTCAAAGGCCATGTCGGGATGGTTTTCGGCGACTGACCGCAACATCGAAGCGCTGTTGGTGGCGCCCGGTTCTTCCGTCAAGGCCATCTCGAGCGCGCGCTGCGCAAGCAACTTGTCTTGCGTTGAAGCGAGCAGCTGATACAGCCGATCCTTCAACATCGTTCGCTGCTCGGCCTTGGCTTCGGCATGCATCTTCTCCCACGTTGCCACATCTGCATGGTTGGCGACGATGTCGAGGATGGTCTTGTACAAGTCCCGAGGCATCGCATTCGGATCTGTATCTCGCACGGCGTAGCGGCGACGCGCTTCCGCAATGATCTCGGTATCGCCGAGAGTCCCGAGCGAGCTGATCAGATCGCTGCGCAGGATTGCATCGGGCTCGCTTTCGCCGGACTTCGCTTCCCAACCCACCCGCTTCAGCGCAGGGCGTAACGTTTTGATCGAAAATTCACGGAATTTCTCCTGGCGTAGTTTGTCTCCTTTGTAAAGGGAATCAAATCCACGCAGGCTCTCGGCGATCCGGCCCCACACCTTGGCTTCGGCATCGAGTGGGGTTGCTTTGATCAGATCGAGGATGTCGGACGCCGGCTGCGCGCCGGTCATGCCAAGTGCCGAAGTATTGCCCATGATGCCGAGTTGATCGATTGCAGAAAGCTTGGCGAATCTCTCACGGAGAGCTGCAAAATCCCTGGCCGAGTAGTGCGAACGGAAGTAACCGCTCTGTCCGGCATTGAGCAGTACTGGGCTACAGCCGGGCAGTTGCATTGTTCCAGAACCGTCTTTGATCAGGCCACGTACGGGCTCGCCTCCAAGGGTCTGGGCAATGACCGGGACACGCCAACGCAGGGACTTTTTAGCCGGACGATCCTTGGTGAACTCGCCCTGGCTGAGCTTGATCGTCGTTTGACCATTTTCGCAAATCACTTCATCCAGCGAAATCAACGGTACGCCTGGCTGCAGGGTGAAGTCATGCGCGATCGCCGTAATCGGCTTGCCGGCAGCAGCTTCGACCTCGCGCCACAAATCGTCCGAACGCGTATTCGAATAAGCATGCGCTTTCATGTAGCGACGTACGCCATCACGCCATACATCCGCGCCCACGTAATTTTCGAGCATGGTGATGACGGCCGACCCCTTGGAATAGGTGATCGAGTCGAAGGCCTGGCTGGCCTGTTCAACCGTTTCAATTTTCTGCACCACCGGATGCGTACTCGCAATTGCATCGACCGACATCGCGTACTCGCGCGAACCGACTGCGTCGAGTTCTGATTTCCACTCCGGGTGCAGTTTTCGCGTCGTGCGCGCCGCCATCCACGATGCGAACCCCTCGTTGAGCCAGAGATCATCCCACCACTGCATCGTGACCAGATCACCAAACCATTGATGCGCGATTTCATGGGCGGCGGTACCGAAGATGCGTTGCTTGTCTGCTTCGGTCGAGAACGCCGGATCGATCAGCAGGCCGCGCTCAAATGTAAAGATCGCTCCCCAATTCTCCATCGCGCCGAAGAATTGACTGCTACCGGGCGAGGCGATGTTGTCGAGTTTTGGAAGGGGATAAGGCACCCCGAAATAATCGTTGTAATCGTGCAGCACGGCTTGCGCCGAATCGAGTGCGAATTGCGCTTGCGCAGTCAGCCCTTTCTGCGTGATGACACCAAACTCGACGCCTTCGGACTTCGCTGAGGCCCGATCAAAATCGCCAAGTCCGAAAAACAACAGATAGGTCGACATCTTCGGCGACGTCGCGAACGTGACGCGGCTCATGCCTTTGCCGAGATCTTCGCTGTGCTTGATCGGCATGTTGCTGACCGCCATTTGCGTGCTCGGAACGGTTGCGGTCAGATCAAATGTCGCCTTGTAATTCGGCTCATCCCAGCTCGGGATGAACTTGCGCGCATCGGAATTCTCGAACTGGGTGTAGAGGGCACGCTTCTCGCCTGCCGACGTCACATAGTCGATGGCAAACAAACCGTTCGCTTGCGTGCCGATCGTCCCGGTGTATTCCATCGTCAGCAGATAGCTGCCGGCCTCCAGCGCCTCGGGTAACGTGAACGTCGCCGTCTGTGTGGAAGCATCGACGCCAACCTTTGGATCGGCATACGCGCGCTTGTTGCGTGTCGAGTGAATGTGCGCGGAAGAGAAACGCATGCCCACCGCATTGAGGACAATTCGATCCGTAGCCTTCAGCACATCAATCGTGATCTCAACTCTGCCCTCGAAGGTGAGCGAGTCGGCATGCGGGGTTACTGCAATTCCGTAGTGCGTCGGTCGAACGTCGCGTGGCAACTGCGTGGTGACGTCGGAAACGTCGGCGACTGCGGTTGACTCGGCAGCGTCCGCTGCGAATAGTAAAATCGGAGCGCTGGAAAGCGCCAAGGCAATGGCAACGATAAGAGTGCGGCGCATGACAAACCCTTTCTTGATTGGGTGGCAACGGAGCGGGTGAAATCGCGGGGCGGGTTGCGCGAAACGATCAGATGTCTGATCGCACCCTGTTCGCGCGGCGCAACGATGGACGGATGCAGATGCACCGTCGACAGCCAAAGGTCATGGGCTCGAATGATTTTCAGCACAGACCCGTGCAAAAGCGCGACCCGTTCTCATTGCGCGCTCAACAGCCGCCCAGATCGCTTCAAGCCGTCAACCCGAACTGAAAATTCCGAGCCCGGTATAGCATCGATTGAATGGCTGAAACTCAAGTTGCGAAACATCAATCAGCGACTGAATGACTACCGAGTCGCTTGATGAACTCACGGATGCGCGCCGCATTCTTGCCGACATCGCTCTTGCCGACGCGAGACACCGAACGGATATCAACTCGACTGGCTTGGCCCTCGCCTTCAATGCGGATGACGATGTCGTCCTTGAAGCCATACCAGAACGTCGTATCGGTGGCTTCGATACGACCCGCCTGCGGAACACTGGCGACCATTTCCCAACCCATCTCGCGAGCGACGTTCTCTGCATGGGCAAACGCGTCAGCGGGCGCCTGATCAAGCAACTGCGTACGCAGATCGGGGTATCCGGACTTCTGCGCTGCCGCGACGTCAGGGCCACCATAGATGGCAGGATTCGAAGCATCGGCTCGCAGCGGCAGGATCGCGACGAATTCAGGCGGATGCATCGTGTCGGTCGTGATGTCGTGGATGAACGGAACGGTCTTTGCGGTGTAAGCACCGAACAACGGCATCGCGGAAGCTGCCAATCCGAACACGATTGCGAACGTCAACGTCTTCGCATGCCCTCGACGCGTTCGTGGAATCAGGACCAACAACAAGGCCAGTGCGGCCGCGCCAAGGCCAAGGAAGGTCGCCCAGGTCATCAGCGTGAAGCCGGTGCGGAAATGCCAGAGTTCCAGTCGCGTACCCGGGCCGGAAATCAGCAGTAATACGAGCGCAAGAATCGCAACGAGAACGGTAAATCTCGCAAGCCTCATTTCAAATAGTCCTGTTGCTCAAGAATCTCAATAGTACCGCGATCGTGAATCAAGGAGCGTGCGATCAACGTCAGTGTCCAATCCCGGATCGTGACCTTTTGTCTTGGAAAATCTTCGCGCTGAATCGTTTGGTATGAGAAAGCTCTTGGCGAACAGACCACACGACACAAAACAGCCGTCCGTTCGCCCTGGCTCAATGATCCGAACTGCCCCAGATCTGCTCAAGGCGGGCATCGCGTCCACAATTGTATCGATAGAATTTATATCGCACCGGGTTCTTGATGTAGTAATCCTGATGATAGTCCTCAGCCGGGTAGAACGTTGACGCCGGGACAATTTGGGTAACGAAGGGCTTGTCGAAGTGGCCGGACGTTTCGAGCTCGCGCTTGCTCTCTTCGGCGAGTCTCAACTGTTCCGGACCCGTGGTGAAGATCGCGGTGCGGTACTGGTCGCCGTGATCACAGAACTGCTGATCGATCGCGAACGGGTCGACGTTGTGCCAGTAGACATCAAGCAACTGTTTGTAGCTGACCTTGGCCGGATCAAAAACAACCTTGACCGATTCGGCGTGGCCTGTCGCACCGTCTGACACCTGCTCGTAACTCGGGTTCGCGAGCTTGCCGCCGGTGTAGCCGGAGGTCGTCGAGATGACCCCGGCCACCTTGTCGAACGGAGGTTCCATGCACCAAAAGCAACCACCTGCGAAAATGGCAACTTCAGTCCCTGCATTGGCCGTCGTCTCGGTGGCTTTGGATGATTCCTCGGCAGGTCCGGCACAGGCGCTCATCGCCACCATCATCAGTGCAATACCGAGCGCGGCAACGTGTGGCATCAATCGAATACAGATCTTCATTCTCAACTCCTCAGTTCGGGCAGTGGCTGACCTTGCGGGACGAATTCGAGAGCCACGCCGTTGTTGCACCAGCGTTCGCCACGCGGCTTGGGGCCATCATTGAACATATGTCCTTGGTGTCCACCGCAGCGGGCGCAGTGATATTCAGTGCGCGGCCAGACCAACTTGAAATCGCGCTTGCTATCGATATGACCGGCGATTGGCTGGGTAAAGCTTGGCCAGCCGGTGCCGCTATCAAACTTGTTGGCGCTTAGGAAGATGGGCAAGCGGCAGGCTGCACAGACAAAGGTGCCATCGCGGTGCTCGTCATTGAGTGGACTGCTGCCTGCGCGCTCGGTGTCCTCCTCGAACAAGACGGCATAGGCCGCTGCGCTGACGACGCCTTGCCACGCTTCATGCGGCTTGTCGAGCGACACCACCGGATCACTCGTCGCAGCGAGTTGTGGGTCGGCCGCTTGCGTACATGACGGCAGCAGCGGCATTGCCGCCAGCACGCCAAGACTTTGCAACAGGGTTCGACGGTTCATGTTTTCATCTCCTGGATGGGGGATCCGCGAATGTCGCAACGCGTCATTGCATCGCGGAGTGGGCAGGTGAGCCTCTGCAAAAAGACGCCGAAACAGATGCGATCCAGCGTTGGGGAGAGAGTCGCATCGTTTCGGCGCCGCGGCCTGATCGCCACTTGGTCGAATGACTAGACCGGTCGCTTGCGGAATCCATTTCACACTGTTGTTGTGGTCATGCCGACTACAATGCTGGCTGAACCGAATCGGCGAGCGTCTTCGCGCAATTCCCATCGACAGGATGCCCCGTGCCGATCATTGATACCCCATCACCTCCCCTGCCGCTTGCTCAACAGAGCGCCATCGTCGTCGATATCCGAACTGCCGATGCCGCGCAGCTCATTGAGCGCAAGCGTGATTCGCACGTCCGCTGGTGGCTTGAGCTTGATGATCAACTGCTATTGGTCGGTGATCGCGGTGACGTGCGCAAGGCCGCACCCAGCCGCGAGGTGCGTGGCGAAATCATCGATTTCAATCGCGACCATTTGCGACTGCATGCGATCGGTTGCTTACGCGAAACAACAACGCCAGGCAGATTGATTGCGCGCGGCGGACGCTGGGAATTGCGTGAACTATCCGATCCCGAACTGGCGACGCCGTTACCTTCAATCCACGATGGACATTCCGAGGAATGGCGCGAGGTTGAACCGAACAGCGTGATTGCCTCGCGCTACCGTCCGCAAGACGCAACTGCTGTCGCCGATCCAATCGTTCAATCCGTGGTGGACTCGATTGATACAACGCGTTGGTTTGCGGACGTGACCACGCTGGCGGATTGGGATCGGTCGAGCTACGGCTCGGATCTAGCCTTGTCCAGAGCATGGATCGAAACCCAATTCAGCGGAATTGGGCTGCTCGTCAGCGCACCTGCATTCACAATGCCCGGCAGTGGTGGCGGCAGCCAGATCAGCGTCAACAACGTGATTGGAAAGTGGACTGGCACACAGTTTCCAGACCAATGGATCATTGTCGGTGGCCACTACGATTCGCGCAACTCGAGTATCAGTTCCACCGTCACTACACCGGGCGCAGAAGACAACGCATCTGGCTGCGCGGGTGTGATTGAACTCGCGCGAGTGCTGGTAAATTTCGAGCCGGAACGCAGCATTTTATTCATGTGCTATGCGGGTGAAGAGCAGGGTTTGTATGGCAGCAAGGCTCACGTCCAGGCACTGCAGGCGTCTGGCGATCTGACCAAGGTGAAAGCCGTTGTGACGATGGACATGATTGGATACAGCGCCGACTCGACGCTCGATGTCTTGTTCGAAAGCAGCGCCACCTGGAGCGCCTACCTCAATCAATTCGCAGAAGCCGCGGCGACCTACGTGCCTGATCTGCAGGTGCATTTGAGCACCAATCCATTCGGCTCCGATCACATTCCTTATCTGAATGCCGGCAAGAAAACCCTCCTTGTCATCGAAAACGACTGGGATATCTATCCCTACTATCACGACAGCGCCGATACGCCGATCCATGTCGGACCCAATGCGCAGGCCATGGGCGGCGCAATCCTCAAGACCGACGCGGCTGTGCTGGCTGATCTCGTCGGCATCCACGGTCGAATCTTTGCCAACGGGTTTGATTCACCCATGCCGTGAGCCCTGTGCTTCCGTGGGAGAGGCATTCATGCCAACAACGAAGCAGCAACGCGAGAAACAACCCAAGAAACTCGCAAAGCTTGTTCGGCTTGTGTGGGAGAGGCATTCATGCCAACACCGAAGCAGCAAAGCGAGACCCGCCCAAGAAACCCGAGCCGCTCGACCGGCTTCTGCAGGAAAGGCACTCATGCCAACAACGAAGCAGCAACGCGAGAATCGACCCAAGCAATCCGCGCCGTCCAAACGGCTTGTGTGGGAGACGCATCAATGCACGATGCCTTTCGGCACGATGTAAAAAGATCATCGCCACCAAAAGCGGACAAACGGCGGAAACCGCTATCCGCCTTGGTTTACAGGCAATTCGGCGCCTCAGAGATTGTGCCGCAACGTCGCCTCGGCACCACTCGCCGCAATCTCCTCATCCCAATCTTCCATCAGCGCGATCAGCATGAGCTTCTCGAACTCGTCGGCAAATCGCTTGGCCACAGCATCGGGATCGCGGACGCGCTTGGCATCACCCATCAATCCGAAATGCACGCTGCCGTTATAGCTTAGGATCGACAAACCCACACCGATAGATCCGGATTGCGGCACCCAGAACATCAGCTCGGTGGCCTCGACGCCGGTCATGTAGAGCGGTTGTTGCGGTCCGGGTACGTTGGTTGCAACCGCGGTCGCCTTGCGACTGAACAGCTCAAGCGCCGGCGCCTGCAATGCCTGCGGCCCCATGCCAAGCGCGCCGAGCAATCCCAGCGTGACGATGGCCTGACGCGAGCGCTTGAGTTCACGCATGCACGCGGCGACACGCTCAAGGCGGCGCAGCGGATTCGCCTCTCCAATCGGCAATTCCAGAAAGACTAGGCCAAAGTGATTGCCGAGCTTTTTCGCATGCTCAAGGCGCCGCAGATTGACCGGCACGGTGGCGCGAATGGTTAGTCCATCCACCTCACTCCCCTCGTCAAGCAGATAACCGCGCAGCGCGCCGGTGGCACAGGCAAGCAACACATCATTGACCGTGCAATTGAGCGCGCGGCCGAGCGTCTTCACTTCATCCAAGGGCAAGGGATCCGCCCAGGCAACGCGCTTGACGACGCCGAGCGGCCCCTTGAGCAAGGTCGGTGGATCGTCGGAGAGCAACAAGGCATTGGCCAGTTCGCGCGTGATCTCACCGCCTTCACGCGCCACATCGGCCGCGATCGACGGATCATTGATCATCTCGGTCATCTTGTCATAGACCTTGGTGCCCACCTTGATCGCCTTGCCGAGTCCTGCCTGCGCGGGTTCCAACATGCGCTGCCAGACGTTCGCGCCATCGCGCTTGAGCCAGGTGCGCGTAAGCTCGGCTTGTTCTACCGGATCCTGCGCGGTATCGGTCAGCGAAAGAATCACCTGGACCAGGGCGAGACCGTCCGCATAGCAGTGATGGATGCGCGCGATGAGCACGCTGCCGCCTCGATAATTTTCAACCACATGAAATTGCCAAAGTGGCTTGGAGTGATCGAGTGGAGAAGAAGCCAGCTCGCCAACGAAATTTTCAAGCTCTTCTTTTCCGGCCGCGCCCGGTAATGCCGCGACGCGAACGTGCCAGTCCAGATTGAAGTCCTCGTCGGTTTGCCAAAACGCACCCGAGTTCGTATTGACCGCCTTCTGACGGAAACGACGATAGGCGAGAAATCGATCATTGAGCAGTTGCTTGATTTCTGCATGGACCAGCGGGCCGGCAAACATCATTACGCCGGTGATCATCATCAGATTCGTCGGGCGCTCCATGCGCAACCAGGCCGTATCGACCTTGGACATCGCCTCACGCTTGCCATCTGCCGAATCAAACATGCCCGCCCTCCCAGGATTTATGGGCCGGCATCATTCTCGAACCTGACCCGACGCCGACCTAGGATCCCGGTAGCGCCTCGAAAACGCAACGGCTTTGCCGAGGACGGAAGCTGATCTCAGGTCTCGTCGCTCTTTGGCAGATCCTGATAAGCCGCCAACGCGATCGCCCGCGATGCCGCGAGATCGACCATCGGTGCTGGATAACCGGTTGTCCGAAGAATGCGCGGATCGGTCCATGGATGGTGGATCAACGGTGCTGAAACTGCCGCGAGTTCGGGCACCCATCGCCGCACATAGTCGCCACGCGGATCAAACTTCTCGCCTTGGGTGACCGGATTGAAAATACGGAAATAGGGCGATGCATCGACACCACATCCCGCCGTCCACTGCCAACCTTGCGCATTGTTGGCGAGATCGGCGTCGACCAAGGTATCCCAGAACCAGCGTTGGCCATGATGCCAGTGCTGACGCAGATTCTTGGTCAGAAACGAAGCAACCAGCATGCGCACGCGGTTGTGCATG
>JBBQTY010000141.1:0-11005 GCA_038234445.1 Lysobacterales bacterium | reverse complement strand
GCCGATGAATATCTGCGGCGGCTGGTTGGCGAGGACGCATGAACACGGATGTGCGCATGAAATTTCGATCCGACGGTAGAATGCGGCCAATGGGTAGGGGAGTGCTCTGGTGAAACGCGACACGATCAACTACGTCACCGTAGGTGCAGTGGTCACGCTGGCGCTGGTGTTGCTGCTGGTCGGCTTGGCCTTGATCACCGGAAGCAGTGGCGCCTCGACGGATTATTTCGTGCACTACCGCAATGTCACTGGCCTGCGCTATGGCGCGCCGGTATTTTATGAGGGCTATCGCATCGGCGAGGTGGGCGAAGTCGCGCCGGAGCGCAACGCCAGTGGCACGCGTTACAAGGTGACGCTGTCGGTCAAGCGCGACTGGACGATACCGAACGACAGCGTTGCCGGCCTGCAATCGAGCGGCCTGCTCGCCGACATGTCGATCGCCATCAAGGAAGGCAGCAGCAAACAGGTGCTTGCCCCCGGCGCAGAGATCAAAGGTGCCGAGACGGCCGATATTTTCGCTGCTGTCGGTGAACTGGCCGGTCAGGTTTCCACGCTGACGCGCGATCAGATTTCGCCGATGATCGCCTTGTTGTCCAAACGGGTGGATTCGATCACCGGCTCGCTCGATACGAGTGCGCCCGAGATTCTCGGTCAGGCGCAGACCTTGCTCGGCAAGCTCAATGGTGCTTCGGACGCGATTGATGATTTGCTCAAGCCGCAGAACCGCGCGGCCGTTGCCGGCATCCTTGGCAATGTGCAGGGCCTCAGCGGCGAATTGCGCGAGACGCGCAAGACGCTCGATCAGACCGTCGGCGAACTGGCCGACATCGCGCGCGAGAATCGTGGCGACATCCGCGGTGCGGTAACGGATTTGGCAACGGTCATGGCAAGTCTTTCAAGCCGCATGGATGTGATCACCCATCATCTCGAATCGGCGACCCGCAATCTCGATGAATTCAGCCGCGAGATCCGGCGCAATCCCGGGCAGTTACTGCGCTCACCCGAGCCCGACAAGCTGGAGGATGACAGCCAATGAGATTGTTCCTCGCTGCGATTCTTTTACTGATGCTTGGCGCATGCGGAAACGTGCCGGGTGTGCCTGATCACACGTATTTTCACATGAGCAAGCCTCAAGCGCTTCCGCTCAGCGCATCGCGTGTATTCAACACGCCGATCGTGGTCAACCTGTTTGCCGCCGATGGCCTGTATGCGGATCGTGCGTTGATCTACGCGCTCGATCCTGAAGGCAGCGAGCTGCGCCAGTATCATTATCAACTATGGACAGATCCTCCAACCCGATCCCTGCAGCGCCGCCTTTTGATCGAGTTGCGCGACGCGGCCATCGCGCCGCTGGTGACCGATGAGCTGGCGGCCAGCCAGGCCGCTTTGCGTATCAGTGGCAGCATCCTGCGCTTCGAGCGTGTACCTGCGGTGGGCGGCGGATTTATCGCCAGTGTCGTGTTGCGTTTGCGCGTCGATCGACCCGACGGCACGCCGCGGCTCGATGAGATCTATCACGCCGACGTGGTTGCCGCGGATCAGAGTCTGGGCTCGACAGCGGTCGCTTTGGCCAGCGCCGTCGATCAGATATTCACCGAGTTCCATGAAGATCTGCTCAAGAGTGAGGTCTACGAGCATGCTCGATGACTACAGCCTGCGACTGCTTGCGGAAATCGGCATTGACGTCTATGAGCCGCGCGCAGTGGTCGAACAGCACGCGTCGATGCCGTCGATTTCAGCCGCAGGCAGTCCATCGGCGGCAACGCCACCTGCAAGGGAGAAATCAGAAACAGCTGGTGCCCCTGCGCTTGCCGACTATCTGATCCTCGGTGCTATCGATTCGCAGAAGCGGCTTTGTGCAGAATTGCTGCGCAGCCTGCGCATGGCCAGGCTCAATGCAGCGATTGTCGATGCGAGTCAGGCCGATGCGATTGCCCAAGCGCGCGGGTTGCTGGTGCTCGGTGAATCGCTGGCGCGCACGCTTGGTGCCGACATGCCCGCGCAGCGGCAGAACGAAATCACCTGGATCGTCAGCGATGACCCCGACACCTTGGCGAAGAATGCCGATGCCAAGCGCGCACTGTGGGGCGAAATCAAGCGGCTTTCGCGTTCGCAGGCCATCCGCCCGCACGGCGCGTAATCGGACTGCTCATGGTTGCGAATCTGCAGGATCCCATCTCGAGCTTTCGCGCGATGCGCGCGCAAGACCTCGAAGCTGTATCGCGAATCGAGTTGACCGCCTACCCGCATCCGTGGACGTTCGGGATCTTCCGCGACTGCCTCGCCGCTGGCTACGAATGCTGGGTGCTTGAGCGATCGGGCGAACTGATCGGCTACGGTGTGCTTTCGGTGGCGGGTGGCGAAGCGCATATCCTCAACGTCTGCGTGGCACCGAGCGAGCAGGGGCGTGGCTTGGGTCGCCGCATTCTCGCTCGCCTGCTCGACCTGGCCCGGTGGCATCACGCCGAGCGCGTATTTCTTGAGGTGCGCCCGTCAAATGGCGCGGCGATCGCGCTCTACGACAGTATCGGATTCAACGAGATCGGCCGGCGTCCGAACTACTACCCGGGTAAGCGCGGTCGTGAAGATGCCCTCGTGATGGCCATGGAGCTGCTGGCCCCGGAGCACTGAGCGCGCAGCCTACGGCGGCGAATTCCGTGAAAGATGCTGCAACGCGGTAATATGCGCATCCCGCCATGGCTGCCGAGAATTTGTCGATGTTTTCCAAGGATTTGCGTATCGAGGGTTTCGATCCTGAGCTGGCCGCGGCAATCGCTGCCGAGGCCGTGCGTCAGGAAGACCATGTCGAGCTGATTGCCTCCGAAAACTACGCCAGTCCGCGTGTGCTTGAGGCGCAAGGTTCGGTGCTGACCAACAAGTACGCCGAAGGTTATCCGGGCAAGCGCTATTACGGCGGTTGCGAGCACGTCGATGTCGCCGAGCGTCTGGCCATTGCACGCCTCAAGGAACTGTTCGGCGCGGATTACGCCAACGTGCAGCCGCATTCGGGCTCGCAAGCCAACCAGGCCGTCTTTTTTGCGTTGCTGCAGCCCGGCGATACGATTCTCGGCATGAGCCTCGCCCACGGCGGACATCTGACCCACGGCGCCAAGCCAAATATTTCCGGCAAGTTGTTCAACGCGGTGCAGTACGGCGTCGACGAGAACGGCCTGATCGACTATGACGAAGTCGAGCGTCTCGCTGTGGAACACCAACCGAAGATGCTGATCGGTGGCTTCAGCGCGTATTCGCAGGTGGTCGACTGGGCCCGCATGCGTGCGATCGCGGACAAGGTCGGCGCAATCTTCTTTGTCGACATGGCCCATGTCGCGGGCTTGATTGCCGCGGGCGTCTATCCGAATCCCGTGCCACACGCGCATGTGGTCGCCTCAACCACGCACAAGACCTTGCGCGGCCCACGCGGCGGCTTCGTCATCGCCAAGGGTCTCGGCGAAGAGCGCGAGAAGAAGCTGCAATCGATCGTCTTCCCCGGTATCCAGGGCGGTCCGTTGATGCATGTGATCGCGGCCAAGGCCGTGGCCTTCCTCGAAGCGCTGAGTCCTGAGTTCAAGGATTATCAGAAGCAAGTTGTGGTCAATGCAAAAGCCATGGCCAAGACCTTGATCGCGCGTGGCTACAAGATCGTTTCCGGCGGCACCGAGAATCACCTGATGCTAATCGACTTGATCGGTCGCGATAGCAGCGGCAAGGACGCCGAAGCCGCACTCGGCAAGGCCCACATCACGGTCAACAAGAACGCCGTGCCAAACGATCCACGCTCACCGTTCATCACATCCGGACTGCGCATCGGCACCCCGGCGGTGACCACGCGCGGCTACGGCGAACAGGATTGCATCGACCTCGCCAACTGGATCGCCGACGTCCTCGACGCACCGTCCGATGAAAACGTCATCGCAGCCGTGCGCGACAAAGTCACCGCGCAATGCCGGAAGTATCCGGTGTATGGGTAACGGCATGGGATTCGGGATTTGGGATTCGGGATTCGTTAGAAGCTCGGTTCCCGCATGCGTGCGGCAATTTCGCAAGGATTCCGCAATCCCGTTCTTCCGAATCCCGAATCCCGGCTTTCAACAGCCGAACGGCTGGTCATCCCGAATCCCATCGCCCTAATGTACTGCCCGTTCTGCCAGCACGAAGATACCCGGGTGATTGATTCGCGCGTGTCCGATGATGGCTCGACGATTCGGCGTCGGCGTGAGTGTGAGAAGTGCAACGAGCGATTCAACACCTTCGAGACGGCTGAATTGAAGTTGCCGGCTGTGGTGAAGTCGGATGGTCGTCGTGAATCCTTCGACGAACGCAAGCTGCGTACGAGTTTCAATCGGGCCTTGCAGAAGCGGCCGGTGCCGAGTGATCAAGTCGACTCCGCAGTGCGTAGCGTGATTGATGATCTGCGTCGCAGCGGTGAGCGGGAGATCCCGTCGATGCGCGTGGGCGAACTGGTCATGCACGCATTGAAGAAACTCGATCAGGTGGCCTACGTTCGCTTCGCATCGGTCTACCGAAGCTTTGAGGATGTGCAGGCGTTCCGTGAGGAAATCGAGAATCTCGAACGCGACCTGCCGGGACTCGAAACCCTGCAGCTGCCGTTGCTCGGTGAAGTTATCCCGCGCAAGGGTAAAGGCTAAGTAAAGTGATTCCGTGGCCGTGAGCGAGGCGACCTTCAGCGCCATTGATCATGCGCACATGGCGCAGGCGCTTCGACTGGCCGAACGTGGCCTGTTCACGACGCAGCCGAATCCGCGCGTCGGTTGCGTCATTGCGCATGGCGTGCAGATTATCGGCAGCGGTTGGCATCGACGCGCTGGCGGGCCGCACGCCGAAGTCTTCGCCTTGATCGAAGCCGGTGATCGCGCGCGCGGCGCGACCGCCTACGTGACGCTTGAACCCTGCGCACATTTCGGACGCACACCACCGTGTGCCGATGCACTGATCGCTGCCGGAGTGGCACGTGTCGTCATCGCGCATGCCGACCCGTTTTCCGAAGTTGATGGTCGCGGCGTCAGCTCATTGCGCGGTGCCGGAATCATCGTCGACAGTGGACTGATGATGACCGCCGCGCGCGAACTCAATCGCGGATTTTTTTCGCGTATCGAGCGCAAGCGACCTTGGTTGCGGATAAAGCTTGCGATGAGCCTCGATGGTCGTACCGCGCTGGCCAATGGCGAATCGAAATGGATCACCGGCGATGCCGCGCGCGAGGATGTCCAGCGCTGGCGTGCACGCAGCTCTGCGATCCTGAGCGGCATCGGCACCGTGCTCGCCGATGATCCCAGGCTGACTGCGCGACCGCCGGTGTCAGCGGACGCCGACGCAGTGCCGATTGGGCCACTGCGCGTGATTATTGATAGGGATCTACGTTCCCCTGCATCAGCTCATATCCTCGATGGCTCGGTCCGTACTCTGGTTCTGCATGGTCGCGGCATGGATTCTGTCGATCAGCGATTTGAGCGCGTCGAGCTTGCTGCTGTTGAAATTCGAGACAACCGGCTCGACCTCTGCTTAGTGCTGGCAATGCTGGCGGCGCGCGACATCAACGAAGTCCAGGTGGAAGCGGGGCCGAGCTTGTGTGGCGCCTTGTTTGCGGAAGGTCTGGTCGATGAGCTGCTGCTCTATGTGGCGCCGATCCTGCTCGGTAACGATGCGCGAGCGCTGCTTGATCTGCCCGCATTGAGCGAGATGTCCTCGCGTTGGAAACTGGGCGTCGTCGACCAGCGCATGTTCGGCCAGGATTGGCGATTGTTGTTGCGACCTTTGGAGGTTTGAGTGTTTACCGGAATCATCCAGTCGATCGGACAACTGGTCGCAAGCGAAGAGCGCGGCGGCGATCAGCGCATGGTTTTCAGTGTCGGTTCGCTAGGCCTTGATGACGTACACAAAGGAGACAGCATTGCCGTGGCCGGCGTATGCCTGACCGCGCTCGATCTGACTGAGCAAACCTTCTCCGCCGATGTCTCACTCGAAACTCTCAAGCTGACCACGCTCGGTGCGCTTGCGCCTGGCGCAGCGGTCAATCTTGAAAAGGCGCTACGTTTGAGCGATCGGCTTGGCGGGCATCTGGTGTCCGGCCATGTCGACGGCCTCGGTCGTGTCATCGATGTCCACAGCGATGCGCGTTCGCAGCGCTGGACTTTCGAGGTGCCGGCGACGCTCGCGCGTTACATCGCGACCAAGGGCTCTATCTGCATCGATGGCGTCAGTCTCACCGTCAATGAAGTCGGTGGTTTGCGCTTCGGCGTGAATTTGATCCCGCACACCCAGGAAGTGACGACGTTCGGCACGCGCCGCATTGGCGACACGGTCAATATCGAAGTCGACCGCATGGCGCGATATGCCGAGCGGCTCGCCGAATTCCGCGACAATGAAGCACCTGCCCTGTAGGAGCCCGTTTACGGGCGAGCTTTTGTCCACTCCGCATGGAAGCTCGCCCCTGAAGGGGCTCCTACAGGCCTTCAATCCACTGAGCCTCTCGTTATCCGATGGACACAGCATGAGCTTCAACACGATTCCCGATATCCTCGATGACATTCGCGCCGGCCGCATGGTCGTGATTCTTGATGACGAGGATCGCGAAAACGAAGGCGATCTCGTCATGGCGGCCGAGAAGGTGCGCCCCGAGGACATCAATTTCATGGTGCGCGAAGCGCGCGGTCTGGTCTGCTTGACCCTGACCGCCGCACGTTGCCGTCAGCTCGGTCTCAAGCCGATGGTGCATGACAATACTTCTTCCCATCACACCAACTTTACCGTGTCGATCGAGGCGGCCGAGGGCGTCACTACGGGCATCTCGGCCTATGATCGCGCACATACGATCCGCACGGCCGTGGCAAAAGACGCGCGCTCCGACCATCTCGCCCAGCCCGGACATATCTTCCCGCTGACCGCACAGACCGGCGGCGTACTCGTGCGTGCAGGGCATACCGAGGCAGCCTGCGATCTGGCCACGATGGCGGGACTCGAGCCGGCTGGCGTCATCGTTGAAGTGATGGATGACGACGGCACGATGGCGCGGCGTCCTGCCCTCGAGGCGTTCGCGCGCAAGCATGGTCTCAAGATCGGCACGATTGCCGACTTGATCCGCTATCGATTGCAAACCGAGAACACGATCGAACGTGTGCGTGATGTCGCAGTCGATACCGAGTTCGGTGCATTCCGCCTCGTCGTCTATCGCGATCTCGTACAGAAGGCCATGCATTTCGCCCTCGTGCGCGGAGCGATCGATGATGATCAACCCGTGCTGACGCGCGTGCATGTACGCAACACGTTATCGGATGTGCTGCATTTGCGCCGCGATGATCTGGGCCTTACCGTAACCGCGGCCTTGCGTCGAATCGCAGACGAGGATCGAGGCGTTGTTGTCGTCCTGAGCGAAGCGGGAGACGCAGACGCCGTGCTCGATTGCCTGGCCGGAACACAGACTAAAGCTGATAGCGATCCAGCAAGAGAATGGCGACGCAATGGACTCGGCGCGCAGATTCTTGCCGATCTCGGCGTGCGCCATCTGCGTGTCCTCGGCACGCCACGCAAACTGGTTGGACTGGCGGGATTTGATCTCGAAGTTGTTGGCTATGAGGATATTTCAGGCCAGCGAGAAATCCGATAATTCGTCGATCCACCGCTTGCCATCAGGGCCCAAGCCTAGATCCAATGTCTCTGACTCAACGACGACGCCGGCGACAATTGATTCGCAGCTACTGATTCGTGTGCCGTCGAGAGTCATTGGTCTCGTCTCAATAAAATGTCGAGCTACCGCTAGATTTTCTAGCAAAGTCGCTGGATCCCGGCCTGGGTCGGGATGACGAGAGGAATATCGAATATTCCGAAATGAACGATCAGGGCGTATACAAAAGCAAACAAGGCAATCCGGTCTGCTCGACTGAAAAAATATCAGCGACGACTCTGCCACTAATTGAACCTCGGTGTATCCAAGGTCTTTGCTGCGCTCTAATTCGGTCGTGCCAAATCATCCAGCATGACCTTGAGGAAGCGCGCCGCCTCGCCGCCCGTCGCTGCGCGATGGTCGAAGGTCAACGAGAGCGGAATGATCTTGTGCGATTCGAAACCGCCCATGACCGGCGTCATCTGGTGGCGGCCCTTGCCGGCGGCGACGATGGCGACTGTCGGTGGCACGACAACCGGCGTCGCATAACGACCTGCAAACACGCCGAAGTTCGAGAACGAGATCGTGTAACCCTTGAGCTCCTCAGCGGCAATGCTGCGGTTTACAACCTGTTCGCGCAGACGATTGATCGCCTGACGCACACCATGGGCATCCATGACATCGGCATTGCGCAGAGCGGGAACGAACAACCCGTCATCGGTATCCACAGCAATGCCAATATCAACATGTGGATGCAGAGTTCGGGTCAGATTCTCCCCATCAAACCATGCATTCAAGGCAGTCACGGCCTGACAGGCGCGCACGATCGAGCGGATCAGCCGAACTGTGATGTCGTTGCCGGGCGTCCACGCGTGAATGTCGGCGTCATCGCAAAGCGTGGTCGGCACAACCTGCGCATGCGCGGCAGCCATGACCCGCGCCATGTTGCGCCGAACGCCCTTGAGTTGTTCGGGTTGTCCACTCGCAGATTGTGTCGGTGGGGTGGTGCGCATCGGTTGTCCCGACACCGAGAGGTTGGTGCGTTGATGGGCTTCGCGCTGCGGTGAAGCGGGACTTGGCGCTGTCGGCGTCGGATCGGCGGCGCGGGAAGGCGCAACTGGGGAACCCGCTTTTGCGGTACCTGCGTCGGCGGCGCTCTTCACATCTTTCAAGGTGATGACGCCTTCGGCACCACTCGGTTTGACACGACCCAGATCGACGCCAAGTTTCTTCGCAAGCGCGCGCACGGCGGGAACCGCTTTGACGCCGCCTACGTTCGAGGTTTGCTCGGTGTGCACATGATCACTGGCCTCCATCGCGCCAACGACCGTGCCCGAATCGGCACGCTCCGAGCCTGACTTGCTCTCGGCGGATTCCTGTTTTGGCGGCGAACTGACTTCAACCTTTGATGCAGCTTTTTTCGGCGGTCCGTGATGATGGCCCGTGGATTCCGCATCGGCGCGTTGTGGCAGGCTGTCATCGATCTCGATATCGATCAGCGCCGCGCCGGTTTCGATAATGTCGCCGGCATTGCCATGTTGTTTGACGACTTTGCCCGAGAAAGGCGAGGGCACTTCGACGACGGCCTTGGCCGTTTCCATCGAAACCAGCGGCTCATCAAGGCGGGCGACATCGCCGGGTTTGACGAACCATTCGACGATGGTTGCATCAGGCAGGCCTTCGCCGAGATCAGGCAAGTGGAAAGTTTTTATTTGCATAATCAGGCACCGACCTTTCTGGAGTTACCGCGTGCATGCAGACGCTTCCAGCCCAGCATGAGGATGAGCAAGCCGAGCAGCACGCTGGCGGATCCGCCGAGCGGCAAGGGCCTCGAAACTTCCCCGCCGCCGAGTCCTACATCGACAGTGAACTCCGCAATGATTGAGCTTGGAGAAATTGGCGGATACAGACTCTCGGCAAAACGAACCACATACGTGCCCGCAGGCAAGGCCGGCATCATGAATGGGAAGGCCCTGTAGGTTGGCACCCCTGGCGGGCAGATCCAGCCACAGCCGGTGTCGAACGCGAAGGTGATCACATTGCCATCAATGACGTGTGTGGGACGTAGTTCTCCCCAAAATCCCGTGCTGCTGGGATTGGTCACGAAGTTGAAGAAGGCTGAAAACTCCTGGTTCGCGGGAGGCGGGTTGGGATCTGTCGTAAGCGAATGGTAGTCAGTGGTTTGGGCGAACGCCGCCCCTGCAAACGCAAGGCAGATCAGGAGCCCGACAAGCGAGAGCAATTTCCTTGGCGTGTCCATCATGAAACCTCCAGAGTTCTGCGTACAGCCGCGATGATTTTCTCCGCCGAGGGAAGATACTTCATTTCCAGTCGGAACAATGGGATATGTGTGTCATAGCCAGTCACACGCTCGACTGGCGCGACGAGGTCGTAAAGCGCGTGTTCGGCCAGGCGAGCTGAAATTTCGGCGCCGAATCCAGCGGTGCGCGGGGCTTCGTGCACGATCACGCAGCGCCCGGTCTTGCGCACCGATTCGTGGATCGTGTCGAAATCGAGCGGCTTCAATGTGGCGACATCGATGACTTCAGCGCTGATGCCTTCTTCGGCCAGCGCATCCGCGGCTTCGAGCGTTTCCTTGACCTGCGCGCCCCAGGTCACCAAGGTCACGTCACTGCCATCACGCAATACGAAGCAGACATCAAGCGGCAGTGCTTCGCCATCATCGGGTACTTCTTCCTTGTACTGGCGATAGATGCGCTTGGGCTCGAAGAAGATGACCGGATCGGGATCGCGAATCGCCGCGAGCAGCAGGCCATAGGCACGTCCCGGTGAGGACGGCAGGACCACGCGCAGACCGGGTACATTCGTGAACAATGCTTCATTGGCTTCGGAATGGTGTTCCGGTGCGCGGATGCCGCCGCCCCACGGTGCACGCCATACGGCAGGAATGGTCAGACGTCCGCGGGTTCGGTTACGCATGCGTGCAGCGTGGCAAATGATCTGTTCGAGCATGCCGTAGATGAAACCTTCGAATTGCGCCTCGGCAACGGGCTTCATGCCTTGCGCTGCGAGACCAACGGTGATGCCGCCAATCGTCGTTTCATCAAGCGGCGTATCGATGACGCGCTCCGCACCGAATTTTTCGAGCAGGCCTTGGGTCGCGCGGAACACGCCGCCGTTGACGCCAACGTCCTCGCCCAGCACAACCACGCTGGGGTCATGTTTCATTTCCCAGGCCAAGGCCTGGGTCACTGCTTCGATCAGGGTGATTTGGGCCATGATTTGATTTCGTCAGTTGGTCGTAGGTGATCGGTGCAATATGCCCTTGTGGGAAGCGGGGGCAGTCCCCAATCAGATAAAAAAAACCAAAAAAAAAAAAACACCGGCAAACACCCCACACCACAATAAGAGGGGGGGGTTGGA
>JBBQTY010000140.1:0-11005 GCA_038234445.1 Lysobacterales bacterium | reverse complement strand
AATCCATATAGTGAATTCCGCCGTGTGGTTTCAACGCCTTCCTATTTCCGCGCGTTCGCCGTCACGTTGTCTTGATGTTCCTGCAACCAGGTCATCGAGCGATGCACGCGTGCGTAGCCACTGGGGTGATCGTAAAAGATGATTTCCTCCAGCGCGCCGGGTTTGATCTTGCGATAGGTCGACAAACGCATTGCGGCCATCGCGAATCCGTTCGGTTCACCCGCAGCATTCAGACCAAACGCGTCGGCTTCGGCTTCGGCCTGGCGGGTGATCGAGTTGGTCAATGGTGTGGCGAAGAAAAAGAACAGCGAGAGGATCGCGATCGCCAACGGCAGGGCGGCCGGATCGGCACGATCTTCCAGTCCAAATCGCGGCCCCCAGCGGACCAGCGCACGGTCAAACAATCGATGCACTACCCAGAAACCGAGGCCAAGGACCAACGTGATATAGATGACGAGGCGCAGCCCGTGATTGAGTACATAGTGGCCCATCTCGTGGCCAAGCACGGCCTTGATCTCGGGTTCCGACGTGCGATCGAGCAAGTTGTCATTGAGCGCGACGCGCGTGGTACTGAGGAAACCCGCCACGTTTGCGCTGATACGCGTGGTCTGTTTCGATGCGTCGAACTCGACCACATTGTTGGTCGGGATCAGGTTCGCGCGCGCCAGCGACAACACTTGCTCGCGCACCTCTCCCTGACGCAGCGGCTTGTAGTCGTTGAACAGCGGATCAAGGAACACCGGCGCGATCATCATGAAGAACAGGATCAGCGCGAACGCGCCGCCCGTCGCCCAGACCCACCAGCGCGCTCCCGTCTTGCGCACGGCCGCATAGAGCAGGGCGATCACGGGAGGCATGATGATCATGCTGACCAGAAGCTCCTTGATTTGATCGAACGACCATTCGCCAAAAGTCTGCGTGGCAAGGCCATAGGCGTGTTCGCGAAAGAAACCCTGGTAAATCGTCAACGGCAGCGCGAGCAGGCTACCGACCACGATCCACTGCGCGACATAGATCATGGTGATCAGCCATGGCCGCTTGCTGACGCGTCGGCCGAGATCACGCATTTTCCGCGACAATCCGCTGCGCAGCAGAATCCACGCAACGACGAGACCGTAAAGCAAACCCCACAGCTGTAGCCAGTAACCACCCTCGAAGTACGCATCCGACTGTGCGCGCTGCTCGGGCGAGAGCAGATTCAGATAGGACTCGGTGGCGGCGTCCGCGTTGAAATTCGGACCCGGTCGAGCCGCATCCGGAATCTGCAATCCAGGTGGCAGTTCCGCAGCCGGTGCGGCTACGGCAAGCAACGGCCCAGCGAGCAATACGCCGAGCACGATCAAAATCAACCACTGACGGAATCTTTGCATGCTGCAACCCCCAGACAACGGAGAGCAGACACTACATCAACGCGCGATCGTTGCGAAATGCGCAAAGTAATGATCGATCCGATTGAGCGTTTCGCACACAGCCCGTCGACCGGTATCTCGACTACGGCTAGGCGAAATCCGCCGAATCATTCCATGACACTTGAATTCACACGCGATCCGCAGGACCCGCGGATCGGCTGCGCCGGCTCCGCGCTGCCACCCCCTCAACTGGCTTCGCCGCGCGGTAGTCACATCAAGCCGCCAATAAAAAGCCGCGGCATCAATGAAGCCGCGGCTTGAGTGAAACGTGACGCTGGAGAGTTGTCCGTTGGAGACTTACTTGACCTGGCTGATCGTGAAGCCACCGAAGCTGATGCCGAGGTTCACGCCTTCACCGGTTCCGGCGAGAGCCAGCGACACGGTGCCTTTGGTCAAAATCTGCGCGGTTGCGCTCTTGCCGGCGGCGGCCGTGGCTTCACCCTGGGCATACGTACCGAGGATGTCACTCATCTTGTGCACGTCGGTGAACTCACCCTTGCCATCATCGATATGCGCCTTGCCGACGGTCAAACCGGCGCCCTTGGCTTCGATCTTCACATTCATCGACTGGCCGTTCTCGCAGCTGACCACGCCGGTGCCTTCGGCATGCTTGTAAATCGCCGACCAACCGGTCAGGTTGAACTTCATCGTGCATTCCAGATTCGCTTCAGCAGCCTGAGCTTGCGGCGCGGTGACCGCGGCAATCGCGAGGGCCAGACCGACTGCGGCAAATCCTGTCTTGATAGCTGTCATGGAGAAACTCCTTATCGTTGGGGTGGGCGGAGTCTCACCCTGAAACCCTGAACGCTATGAAACCGAAATGTGAGGAAAAGGTGTTTTCTGTATGGAGCGTTCAGCTCGCGAATTCGAGCAGGATGCGCCACTGCTCACGTTTATCCTGGCGCGTCATCGAAGCATTGGCCGGACTCGTCGACGGCAAATCGAGCAGCGTCAACGATGTGCGGCGCGAGTCGTCGATCATCGGAAAGACAATTCGACGAAATGAGCGTTGCGCATGGCCTCCATTCAGGGCAATCGCGGCGATCAAAGGTTGCGATGCGAGCAAGCCCGCAATGTCGTTTGGCACCTCGCTCGCTCGCACAATCGCGCTATCCAGACTGCCGCTGCGTTCGCAACTGGCCAGCACATCCCAGATACCAACGCCGCGTTGATGCAACCGTCGGATGCGTTCGGCGTAGTCAAGCTCCGGCCCCGCATCGAACATCTCGCTCATCAATGGCCAGAAAAGATTCTGCGCATGCGCATAGGATTGCTGCATCGCGAGCGAACGCACGCTGGGCGCGGTGCCAAGAATCAATACGCGACAACCATCGGCGATTTGTGGCGGGAAGCTCTCAACGTTCGCGCTGGAATTTTTCTTGATCATGCTTGAGTGTTTGAGATCGTGGTTTGGCCGTTGGCGGCAGCGTCGCTCAAGCCATTTTTCAAGGCATCGATTAAACCAGGCAACTGTTGCGGCCGCGAGATAGTACAACTTTGCACCGTCCAGCATGGTCCAGCATCAACCGCTCGCCCGCGGATTGGGGTGCGGGGCAGGATCACCCAATCAGGACAGACCGCGAACCGAAGTTGATCAGAACCCACTAGGCTGTCAACGCTCCTGTGCAGTGGAAGCCGGTTTCCTTCGCTTCGGCATCGCAAAGGATGCCGCTTCTGCCGATGCCGTAGCCCGAACCCGCTAAGTAACGCAACGCTCGCGTTGAATTTTTGTGGAAAAACGCCTGATCTCCATGCGAGTATCGGCCACCAAAAACACAAACGAATGATCCGGTAATCCCCCCCCCAGTCGAAGTTAAGCCTCATGCCCGGATTTCAGCAGCTCGCCTTCGTCAGTTCAGTGCTCGCTGGTTTTGCATTCGCGTTCTATGCGACGTTGCTGGTTGCGCCCGCTACGCACCGCGTCGCCAGTTGGGCGGCATTTCTCGCGGTATCCGCGAGTGTCTGTTTCTTGATCGTCACCTTGGGCTCCGCCTTCGCAGCGGTGGCTACTTCGCGCGCCACGATTGTGCCCGAAGCGATTCAGGCGCAGCAGGAATCTATTACATCGTTGTTTCTCCTCGGCATCGTGCTGACGCTGATCAGTTTCGGGATCGGCGGTTGGATGCGCTCGCACAAGCTCGGAATCGCGACGACGGCTGTCGCCCTGATGGGGATCGTCGGCGTCATCTGGGTCATGCGCCCCTTCATCCACAAGACGTGAAAGAAAACCCTTCATGATCCTTCCTCACAGGGTGTTGTTTCGGCTAGGTGCCAGCCTGCTCGGCTTGGCCATGCTGAGCCAGGCTTGCGCAAGCGAATTGCAGATTCATCCGATCGCGCTCGACAAAGCCTATCAAGCGGACGATTACGCCTTTCTTGATGCGGCGGTCGGCTCGCGAAGCGTCGTCGCGCTGGGCGAGTCGATTCATGTGACGGAAGAAATGCCGCTCGTACGGCAGCGAGTGGTGCGCTACCTGCACGAACGGATGGGATTCGATGTGCTTGCGCTGGAAGGTTCGCTGATCGATGCATGGACCGCCCAGGAACATGCGTACGCAAACAACAAACCGGTGGACGAGGCTGCACGCTTGTACGCGCGTGAAGCCCTGTTCGGACTCTGGCAGACCGCGCCGATGGAAGCCGTGGTCGCCGAAGCGCTCAAGCACGAATCGGGGAGGGCTCCTGTTTATCTGACCAGCTTTGACCTTCAGCCGGGCATGGCGCGGGCGTACGAGGGATCTGCAGAACGAAGTTTCGACGCTTTTCTTGCGGCTCTGCACGCACTTGACCCGAGTGTCAGCGAGGCGAAAATGCACGAATGGACGCAGAGTCTGGCGCCGGCGCTCGGATGCAAGAGCACCCCAACCGATCTAAAAGCGCTATCCGAACTCGAACAATGGATCGACGGATCGGCCGCGACGGCTACCGGTGCCATCCGACCGCCAATGCATGTGGCAGCGCTGCAACTGGTTCCGACGATGTTGCGTTTCCGATTGCAGCAGTGCGCCGAATGGCTGGCTGCCGACAAGTCGATGAAGGTCTATCAGCAATCGCGCGATGAGTTCAACGCAAAACTCGCCTTGGCGTTGCTGGATCATTTTCCGAAGATAATTCTTTGGGCACATCACAGTCATCTTCATTACAACTCTCTGGGCCAAGCCGTCCCTTCGATGGGTCAACATCTGCATCAGGCATTGGGCGATCAGCTGTACACCATCGGTGTATTTGCGCTCGACGGTGCCGCCATGGACAGCTCGAAAGCTGACGCAGCGGACGGTCTCGCCGTCATCACGGCACTCGCAGCAACGCCGATCCCCGATGACGCGCGCTTCAGCGTCGAGCGTGCCTTGTCTGCTTTGTCGACCGCGGACTTCTTCATCGACTTGAAAGCCGCACCGAGCGTGTTGGGGCAACCCGGATTCAGCCGCCTCGAGACAACCGGGAGAATGCCCACCGCACTGTCCCATGATTTCGACGGCGCGATATTCCTGCATCAGGTGCATGACGCGCCGCTCAATTTCCTTCCGCGCTGGCTCAATGTGGCTATCGGCTCAGTCGGTTGGGTTTTCCAGCACGTGATTCTGGCATCAGCGATTGCCTTGCTCCTGACGGCAGCAATGATCAGGGGAATATTTCGCTTTTGGCGGCGGCGCAGACAGAGGCGGCTGAGAGTTCGGTCTTAACAGCGCGATAACTGCGACATACTGAAAAATTTCGATAGGTATCGGTAAGGTCTGCCTCGCGACGATGACCGCCTGCGAACGCTTCAACGGACGTTGTCGCGACTCCCCCCAAGTACACGAGGTAGACCCATGAATCAGGACATCATCGAAGGCAAGTGGAAACAACTGAAAGGATCGATACGCAATCAGTGGGGCAAACTCACGGATGACGATCTCGACCGACTAGACGGCAATCAGCAATATCTATCGGGCAAGCTCCAGGAGCGCTACGGCTGGGCAAAAGACAAAGCCGACGAAGAGATCAAGCGCTTCGAGAAATCCAACCACTGATTGCTTGAACCTTTCCCGCTGCGCTGACCCCGCACGCGGATGCTGCGCATGGAAAAGTCGCGTCCGCCATGGATGCGACTTTTTCTTTTGTGCGTTCGCGCTACTTCTTTTTCGGCAACGGCTGGAATTTCTTCTCATCGTAGCCACCGATATCGAAATGCAGGGTCGTTGACGGCTTGCCTTTGACGGTGACGTCGATCGCGACCTTCTTCGATTTTCCAACCTGTGCGATGAACTTCTTGTCTTCCTCGATGAAGATGGCCGGCTCGCCGGTTGGCGGGATGCTGCCTTCCATCGTGGTCGGCTTGCCGTCATCAAAGGTCATCGTCACGCGACAATTCTTCGCGCAGCTGAAACCCGGTTCGCTGCCGTAGAGAAAGACGCTCTGGCCCCATTCTGTATGTCGGCGAAATACCATGCGCACTTTCTCAGGGCCGAGATCCTCGTTGCTGTAGATTGTTGCGGTACTTTGTGTGCCGCCTGCCATCGGTGAAATCTGGTAACTCCAGAGGCGCGACATGCGGCGCGTTTCGCCCTCGGTCGTTGCCTTCTCGCGCAATGCCTCGATGGTCGGACGCAAGCGCGCGGCCGCGGCGCTCTGCGGATACAGCTTGAGCAACTCATCGCCGAGCGGCAGGGCGAGCTCCGCGTTGTCGGCCTTGAGCATCTGCTCGTACATTGCGTAGTGCTGCTCGGCCTTCGCTTCCATCTGTGCCTTCGCCGCGGCGACCTGATCGGCAGACGGCGTGGCAGGCTGATCCTGACTGCTGCAGGCACTCACGCTGGCGAGTGCTGCGAGCAGAACGGCGAGGCTTGGAATTCGGAGCATGGGTTTCGGATCCGTTAGTCACTGGACGCCGGAATATAACGCTGATCCCCATTCATGGTCAGCGCCATCATCAATATCGGCGACACGGATCCCGACCCAGGTTCCGATCATAGGTCGAAGGGGCATCGTCGAATTCTCGCCCATCGCGCCCGACCGAGCGCATGCCGCGACAGGCGTCGAGACGCGGAATTCGCGTTCCTCGCACTTTCTCGCGCGCTGCGCTGTGGCGACCGCCAATCAGGCCGCTGCGGTCGATCGAGCCTGGACAGTGATCATGCCGATAGAACAGGGCGCCGCTCTCGGTCCTGCACTCAAACGAATAGACGATGGCTTGGCGTACTGCCGCTTTCGCACGCGGCGGACGCGAGTTTTCGCCGCGATCAGGTTTTGAATATTCCAGTGACGGGGCCGATGGCGGCGCAGGCACGATCGCAACGGGCTGCTCGCGCTGACCGGTCGCGCAGGGCTCGTCCTGGAATGCGACTCTGCCTTCACGATCAATGCATTTGAGGATTGACTGCGCCGCGATCGATTCGGTCGTGAACATAGAGGTTGCAATCATCATGATGGCGATCGCTCGGTGGATGTAGACGTGCATGGCAGGCTCCGCTGTCGAGGCAATCCATGGTCAACCGAAGCGCAGCTGGCGAACATGGCCGATTATCGCGAAGTCATGTAGGAAATCTGCCATGGCGTTCGCTCGGCTGCGACCCGATTGAAATCGTAGGAGCCCGTTCACGGGCGAGGTTTCCATGCAGCCGAAGCCAAAGCTCGCCCGTGAACGGGCTCCTACGAAAAGCCAGGCAAGCAATGGAGACACCGCTTGCCGCTGGATCGTGGACGGGGCAGGCTTCGAGCAGGCGCTGGCTATTTGATTCCGCTTGCGGCCGATGCGACTGCCTCTTCCCTCCCCAATCTCCCACCAATGCGCAAAATCATCCACGTCGACATGGACGCCTTTTACGCCTCGGTCGAGCAGCGCGACGATCCGTCATTGCGTGGCCGGCCGGTGGTCGTCGCGTGGCGTGGATCGCGCTCGGTGGTGTGCGCGGCTTCGTACGAGGCGCGCATCTTTGGCATCCGCTCGGCGATGCCGGCGATACGCGCCGAGCGGCTCTGCCCTGATGCGGTCTTCGTGCCGCCGGATTTCACGCGCTATCGGGCAGCGTCGCGCCTCGTGCGCGAAATTTTCCTGCGTCATACCGAGCTCGTTGAACCACTGTCGCTCGATGAAGCCTATCTCGATGTCACGGTGAACCATGGTGGTCTGCCATCGGCTACCGCGGTCGCACAGGTCATCCGCACGCAGATCCGCGAAGAGACGGCTCTGACCGCTTCAGCCGGTGTCGCACCGAACAAATTCCTCGCCAAGATCGCCTCGGACTGGAACAAGCCCGATGGTTTGTTCGTGATTAAACCCGATGCGGTCGAAGCGTTTCTCACGCCGCTGCCGGTCGGGCGCATCCACGGGGTCGGCAAGGTCATGGATGGCAAGCTCGCCGCGCTGGGCATCCGCACGATGGGCGAGCTGCGCGCGCGCGATGTGCGCGAACTCGAAAGCCTGTTTGGTCGCTATGGGCGGCGCCTGCATGAACTCAGTCTCGGCATCGATGAAAACGCAGTGACGCCAGATCGCCCGGTGCAATCGATTTCCGCCGAAGACACATTCGCCGAGGACCTGCCGCTGGCCGAACTCGAACCGACAATCCGCGAGCTCAGCGTCAAGGTCTGGGAATCCACGCGCAAGGTCGAGCGCGTCGGCCGCACGGTCGTGCTCAAGTTGAAGACGCGCGAGTTTCGCATCCTCACGCGTAGTCTGAGTCCCGCGTCGATGCCCGATTCGGCCGATGAACTCGCCGAACTCGCCCTGGCTCTGCGCGAGCGCGTGCAACTACCCGATTCAACCCGCTATCGCCTGGTCGGTGTCGGCATCGGCAATTTTCGCGACGCCGATGAGCTCGGTGCTCAATCCGTGCTGTTTGCCGCCTGAAGATTCATTGGGCGCGGCGCGCACGCCAGCGCTGGTACAAGCCGGTTAACCACAAATCGATGCGATCGAGAATGCCTGCCGCGAACAAGGATTCCTCGGCGATCAAGGCAGCTCCGATGACAATTGCCAGCATGCCGGGGCCAGGCAGAACGATCATCACGATCCCGGCGAGTACGATCAGCAAGCCCATTCCGCTGATCAACACCTTGCGCGCGACGCCACCTCCGTGTGCACGGCGCATGCGATGCCGCGTCTGGAAACGACGTCCGCTCGGCATTGCCTTGAAGTGCTGCCACTGTCTTCGCACGCTGACGGTCATGGTTTTCCTGTTCGACGATGGCGCTCGACTCGATCCGGTCGCTACGGCTCGACTTGCGTTACATCGAGGCGCTGCCGCGATGATGCAATGCCTTAATGAATTCCCGGCGAATCGACCGGCTGTCGAGTCGAATTTCATTTGTCGCCATCCCGGTGTTCGCCCACTGCTGTCCGGATCGATTTTTGGCTGTGATTCAAGTTCGACACGTGACCATCGCTTGATGACCGCCGGGATGACGAGGAATGGAATTTGAGTCGACAATCTCGACTTCATGTTGGTTGGCCAGACAAAGCAACGCTCGGCGACCACGGCCACTAATCTATCCCGGACAGCAGTGGGTGTTCGGAGCGATGACGGCATCAGTGGAGATTTCGGTGAATCACGTATATCGAAAATGATTTCCGGCCCAACGGAATTGTTTTCAAAGATTTCCGTGGACAGGAATGGCGGCCAATTGGGGGGAACTTCATACGCGGGGAATCCTCTGCCGGATGGATCGATCGAGACATCGTATGCTTGGCCTTCGGTTTTCATCAGGAGTCACCCATGATTCGTCTCAGCCTCGTCTTGCTCGCAGCGCTCTCGACCATGACGGCCGCCGCCGGCGATCGCGTCACCGGTGAATCTTTTGCAACCCGCTCGGAAGTGTTTGCCCAGCACGGCATGGTCGCCACGTCACAACCCTTGGCCACACAGATCGGTCTCGACATTCTCAAACACGGCGGCAACGCGATCGATGCGGCGATCGCCGCCAACGCCGCACTCGGACTCATGGAGCCGACCGGCAACGGCATGGGTGGCGACCTGTTCGCAATCGTCTGGGACGCCAAGACCGGAAAGCTCTATGGCTACAACGGTTCCGGTCATTCGCCGAAAAGTCTGACGCTGCAATGGTTCAAGGACAACGGCTATACGAAAGTTCCGCCGTATGGGCCGCTGCCGGTGACCACGCCGGGCGCGGTCGATGGCTGGTTCGCCTTGCATGATCGTTTCGGCAAGCTGCCAATGAAATCGGTGCTCGCACCGGCGATCGGCTATGCGCGCGATGGTTTTCCAATGAGTGAGTTGATTGCTTACTACTGGGGACTTTCGGTACCACGGCTGTCAAAGTATCCGGGTTTCAGCGAACAGTTCACAAGCGACGGTCACGCCCCGGCCAAGGGCGAAATCTGGAAGAACCCGAATCTTGCGCACACGCTTGAGACGATCGCCAAAGACGGTCGTGACGCGTTCTACAAGGGCGCCATTGCGCACACGATTGCCGAATACATCAAGGCTCAGGGCGGCTTTCTTTCATACGAAGATCTCGCCGCTCACAAAGGCCAATGGGTTGAACCGGTATCGACCAACTATCGCGGCTACGATGTCTGGGAGCTGCCGCCAAATGGACAGGGCATTGCCGCGTTGCAGATGCTCAATATTCTTGAAGGCTACGATCTGAAAAGCTACGGATTCGGCAGTCCGGAACATATCCATCTGTTCGTCGAAGCAAAAAAACTGGCCTTCGCTGACCGCGCAAAGTTCTATGCCGATCCGGATTTTGTGAAGGCGCCTTTGGCGAAGCTGATCTCGAAGGAATACGCCGCCGAGCGGCGCAAGCTGATCTCGATGGACAAGGCCGCGAACGAAGTCGCGCCCGGAGAATTCAAACTCGATGGCGACACGATCTATCTGACTACGGCCGACCAGTGGGGCAACATGGTCTCGCTGATCCAGTCCAATTATCGCGGTATGGGATCGGGCATGACTCCGCCGGGCCTCGGCTTCATCCTGCAGGATCGCGGCGAAATGTTTGTACTGAAAGAAGGCCACGCGAATACCTTCGCGCCGGGCAAGCGCCCGTTCCACACGATCATTCCGGCTTTCATCACCAAGGACGGCAAGCCGTGGCTGAGCTTCGGCGTTATGGGCGGTGATACGCAACCGCAGGCACACACGCTGATCGTCAGCAACCTGATCGACTTCGGCATGAACCTGCAGGAAGCCGGCGACGCGCCACGTATCCTCCACGATGGCTCGACCTCACCGGAAGGCCAGGTAACCGAGATGACTGACGGCGGTGCGATCCAACTCGAATCCGGCTTCGACTATTCGACCATCCGCGCGCTCATGCGCATGGGCCACAAAGTGGAATTCGCCAACGGCCCGTACGGCGGCTATCAGGCGATCGGTTGGGACGAAAAAAACAAGGTGTATATTGGAGCTTCGGAAGGACGCAAGGATGGACAGGCGGCGGGCTATTGATCACTCGTTCGCGTCCAGACATGAATCGGAGAATTCGATGCGCAATTTGAGACAATCACTGGTCGCTTTCGCGGTCGTGGCAGGCATGGCTACAGTCGCCGCGGCCGTTACGATCGATCCTCCAGCCAAGCAGGATTTTGACTCGAGATTCAAGCAGTACAACGAAACGTTGATCGACACGCTGGTGGCGGACGGTACGCC
>JBBQTY010000139.1:0-11057 GCA_038234445.1 Lysobacterales bacterium | reverse complement strand
CAATGGGTAATGTCGATCGGCGTGACGCCATCCTTCCAGGCCAAGGTAGAAAACCAGCAACGCGAGTCCCAGATAGAACGGGAAGCGCTCGAAGTAATTCAGATGCGCGAGTTTTGTGGCGATGCTGGTCAGCGTCCACGCGACGAAATTGGCGGCCAGCGCGATGATGAAGTTGCGCAGCCAGTCGAGTCGGTAATCCGAACGGTTGCTGATGTGGTCCGCCAGCCAGCGCTGGTAGGCTTGATGGCGGCGCCAGGCGAGACTGAGGTAAATCGCCATCGAGACCACAATCGCAAGCGTCTCGAAAGGCTGGATAAACGGCTCGTGGACGTGATCGTCCCAGGCGTCCTTGATGCTCAGCGGGAGAACGAAAACGCTCGCGTAGTACAGAAATTGCACAAGGGCCGGCATCAAATGCCGCCACCAACCGACGGGCATTCCGCCGGAAGTTAGTCGCTCGACATGCAAATAGAGCAGCGGACCAATCGCCAATGTCGCTCCAAACGGCAGGAACGAAAGCCACGGCCAGGTATCGTAGAAGCCGGCATATCCGATCACGTAAGGCATCAGTTGCAGCGAAATCGCAAGGAGCAACAATGCCAACAGCCGATTGGCCGCAGTATTCGTGCGGGTTCGCCATAGGGCGACGGATACCGCCAATCCAAAGGCGGCCGCAAGACCGAGTATGGTGCTCCAAGGGCCGAAACGGATCATTGAGGCGCGAGCTTGTGAGGTTGGATCAGATGGGGTGTCATGTTCGAAAACTCGTCATTGGTTCAATTTTGTTGCTGGAAATCATTGCCCTGGGACTCGCGGCTTAAGGCTTGCGCAGCCATTGAGCGCGGCTACGAGTCTATCGAAGAAATGCCGTTTGCCTGCCGCAAGGGGGATGACGCCAATGCGTTTATGCACGAGCTTCTCATTCCCTGTGGTGGGGCGGACGTCGTTCTGTTCGACATCACCGATGGCACCACCGTCAACGTCCTCGCCGTGCGCCATCAGCGGGAAGACGACTACCACTGTTCGTCGAGTTCAGCGTGTCCCGATTCCTCCGCGCTGATCCAACGATCGAACGTTCTGGTCAACGACCTTTGTTGCCGAGCGAGCTGGGCTGACTAAATTTCTGGGTGTCCCAATTGTTGTCGGTTGAAGATGTCGTACACCTTGTCGCGCCGCGAACGACTGAAATTCACGTTTGAAGGCTTGGCCCAAGCATTGAACGAACAATCAATGACACTGACTCGAACGGCACTTGCTTACGTTCGTCATCCTCGCGAACGCGGGAAGCGCTCGATAACAGCCGCATCGCTGCTCATCCAGTGCCTTTGAGAATACGAAAAGTGCGAAGTCACTGGATTGACCAGCCACGCGGCTGTTGAAAAGCATTTCTGCCTTCGCAGGAATGACGAAAAATGATGATGTGCGCCTTCTTTTGGCTTGAGTCAGCGCCATTCGACTCTGACTGCTTCGATCTGGCGAGCGATTGTGAAAACAGCCGGCGCGGGCCCGCCGGATCCGGAAAGGAAACGCGCGCGCGTTGACGAGAAGTCAATCGACGAGGCAGTGCAAATTCTGTTGATGACGATGTCAGTTTCTGTTGAGAATCTGCGTACTACCCAGTAATCGGCACAGCGCCGAAACCTATGGGGACACCAATCATGAAATCACTGGCTATCTCTTCGCGCGAAGTTTGCGTCATGCACCGACGCCCTCATTCACGGCTGCTGGCGCTAGTCGGCATCCTCACGGGATTCGCGTGCGTCAATGCAAGCGCAGTCGCCGAACCCGTCAGCGGACCCGAGCTGCAATACCCGCAGGAGAACGATTCACCGTGGGATCCCGATGCCATCCACGCGATCGGCGACTACGTGGCGAGCCCGTCGTTCAACAATCGGCGCTACTACATCGATCACTTCGCGGGACCAAGCAATGCCGACCAGGTCGGTGGCCCTGCGGCCGAGCTGAGCAACAGCGATATCGTGGTCGCGGGGCTCGTGCCGAATTTCCAGACAAGCGGCACCTGCAACAATGGCACGGCGCTGTGCAATGTGGGCCTGGTTCGTTACAGCCGTCACGGTGTGCGACTTGCCTGGTCTGATCCAAACGGTTTTGGCTTCTATTCAAACAACTATGTGATCTATCCGAACAATGCGGCGTCTGGCTATCAATACATTCGCGACGTAAAGGTGCAGAGCGGCACCATCTATGTGTTGCTGGATACGCCAAACGCGAGTCAGACGGGACTTGGGCGACAGAACATCAGCATTCTCTCGTTCTCGGAAAATGGTCGGCCGCGCGGGAACATTTCGGTGCTCGGTCTTTCCTCCAATGCGTCCGACACGGAAGATTTCTATGGCGCCCAGATGACCTTCACGGGCCCGGGAAAATTGATCGTCACCGCCACGGATTACGACGGAGCCAGCTCCTATCTGGCGGTCAGTCGACTGAACGTCGATGCCGGCGGTGGCCTCACTCAGGACACCACATGGGGCAGCTCGTACGCCGGTGGCGGCAACCGAATTGTCCGTTATCCGGCCAATATTCCCTATACCGTCGGCTACGCAACGACACCGGTCGGTTTCTCGGGGCAAAACGATTTCTATGTTGAAGGCAGCCTCGATGTACAAGGCGATTCAGATGTGCTCGTGCTCAAGATCTCGAGCGTTACCGGGAGCTACAAGAGCGAATTTGGCGGCAACGGAGTCTCCACCGTCGACTTTGCACGTCCCAACAGCACGCACGATGATTTCGCTGGCGGTCTTTATGTCTATCGCGATGAGGTGTATCTGGCCGCAAGAGTCGATGAACAATGCCTCGAAAGCATCGGCGTCGCAAAGCTCAATGGCGCAACCGGGGGGCTCGTTTCCGCGTTTGGCACCGCTGGCAAGGTCGTGTTCGGCGGCTTTGACACGCCGTGCGCTTCCTATCGCGTCGGTGCAACGCCAACGGCCATGTCGGCCACCGGTGGACGCATCGGAGTCGTGGGTGTCCAACGTTCATGGGTGCCAGACGGCTCGAGCGCATTTGATAACTACGACCCGTATCTGGCCGTAGTCGATGCCGTCACTGGCAGCGTAATCGACGAGGGACGCCGCACCGTGATTCGCCCCAATGGCACGCGCGCGGGCGACGCGATTTTCTACAGCGTGATCGGCGGCCCTGACGCGATCTCACCATTCATTGCCGCAGGCAACAGCCGCGATATCTTGACCGGCAATACATTGAGCTACCTCACCGGCATGTTCATACCGGATTCGGATCTCATCTTCGCCAACAACTTTGATTGATTCGCGGAGGGCTTCAAATCATTTGCGGTTTTTCAAGCTCGCTCGCGGACTACGATGAGTTCAGGGACTGACTCATTGTGCACATCAGCCAGTCTTGGAAATGCATGTGGTCGTATGCGCCACCAGATCTACCTGTAGTGCTACCGTGCGACAGAGTGAAAAGCAGCGCACGAGATGCCACGTTTGAGTGGACAGAGCCGGATTAGTCGAAACCGTTACGGAATAGGGGTGGTTCGAGAAGATTGCCGCGGATCTCACCGCCGGGAAACGGGATCGTGTGGATGTTGAAGTAGGCCGTGCCGTTGCCCATGCCCTGAAGCAGGCGGGTCAATGCCGCTGCGACGCTACCACTCGCGGTCACGAAGCTTGGGTTGTAGCTGGTTGCGAGAGACATGTCGAACGTGGTGGCGTAGGTTCCTGCATTGACACCCAACGGAAACCCCGCAAAGGAAGGAACCTGGGTGGCTACGGCGGCGGTGCCAGCGCCCGCGGTTGTCGTGCAGCAGTGGATATGTGCGGCCGTGGTCGTGCCGACCAGTCCGGAGAATGTCGTCGAGACGATCATCGTCGATGTGGCGGGGGAATACGTGACAGTCACAGTTCCCGTCCCGGTCGTGGACGTCGGTGGAACTTCAGCAGCGCCTGACAGCGTGTTTGTATAGACGACCTGTGCATGCGCGCAGTGCACGCCGGCAAGAAGGAGCAGTGCGGCTATGCAGTTCATCAATTGGCGGTTGAACATGCCGGGCTCTCCCTTCAATTGAATGATTGGTCGCTGCCGATCACACAGAGACCGAGGCACTTTCTGCGCAACTGCATATTCGAGGATGCGCGTTGTCAATGGTAGCGCCATTGCGATAGCCCAGCACGAGATTGACGAAGCAAGTCGACCCACTGCTGGTTCGGGAGCGAACAGAGCATCGGCTGTAATCCCTCGCTGCGCACGCTTGCTTTGTCAGGCGAACCGTCGTGACGTCGGCTCTCAAAGTGCAACGACACAGTTTCGGTCTTGATATCAGAGTTTGCGCGTACTGGTCTTTTTGTACAAAGCTGCGTCTGAAAACAGGATACGCTTCGACCTAAATCAATGACTCTGACCACATCGATCGGGTGTTCCGGTCGTTGCGGTCCCGGTCGTTGCGGACCTCGAATTGGCGGATATCCAAGCGGTTCAAGAGTGGCAGTAAGGACTAAAAGCTGTGGGCGCCAAGCCGGGCCATGTTACGCTGTGCATTGCAATTGCAATACACGAGGACGCCGCCTTGAAAACCGCCACCCTGCCACCGCTGCGCGTTGCGCCGGAACTGCGCCAAGCTGCCGAGGCCGTGCTGCAAGAAGGCGAGAGCCTGTCCAGCCTCATGGAACAATCACTGCGCGGCGAGGTGAACCGCCGCCGCCTGCAGGCCGAGTTCATTGCACGTGGTTTGGCCGCGCGCGACGAGGCCAATCAAACCGGCATGTACTACGGCAAGGACGAATCGCTGGCGGCACTGGATGCCGTCCTTGCCCGTCACCAGCCCGGCAATCGATGAGTTTCATTGTCCGGATCAGCAAGGCGGCGCAGGACGACCTCGAACGCTTGCTGGATTTCCTAGCGTCGGTGGACTATGCCTCGGCTTTGCGCGCCCGCGCGGCCATTGAGCGCGGCTACGAGTTTCTCGAAGAAATGCCGTTTTCCTGCCGCAAGTCGGATGACGCCAATGCCTTTATTCGCGAGCTGCTCATTCCCTTCGGTGGGGCCGGCTACGTCGCCCTTTTCGAAATCACCGATGGCACCACCGTCACCGTCCTTGCTGTGCGCCACCAGCGCGAAGACGACTACCACTGATCGTCGAGTTCGGCGTGTCACGATTCCTCCACGCCGATCCAACCATCGAACGTTCTGGTCAAAGAACTTTGTCGCCGAGCGAGCTGGGCTGACTAAATTTCTGGGTGTCCCAATTGTTGGCTCGGGGACTCGACCGAAGGGCAAATAGTGGGTGTCCCGGTTGTTTGAATGTTTGAATGTTTGAATGTTTAAAATAGTGGGTGTCCCGGTTGTTGTGGGGTAGATTTCGGTAGAATATAGCGATACGTACACATTCGAATTGAGACGAAGGACATGAAAATTTTCAAGGATGCTTTCCGTGCGACTTCTTTTATTTCAGTCGCATTGATCACATTGATTGCGTTTAAGGTATCGACCGCAGCAACTACTCCCAATGGAGTGTTTTACTCAGGACAAAGAATTTCGGCGGGATACAGTTCAACCTGCGCGATCCTGCAATCTGGCCAGGTCAGGTGTTGGGGACTTAACGCGGGCGCTGGAGATGTCGTCGAGACCGACCGAGCGATCCCGACCGGAGTTCTCGATCTCGGCGAGCAAGCCGTGTCCGTCGCTGCAGGTTATTTCCATAGCTGCGCCATAACGCTGAGTGGTGGAATGAAATGCTGGGGAAGAAATTCCTCCGGCCAGCTTGGCAACGGAACGACGACCGATAGCTTGACGCCAGTTGACGTCGACGGGTTGTCCAGCGGGGTGATTGCGATCAGCGTCGGTCTCGTGCATACGTGCGCAGCTACCGCCAGCAGTCTCAAATGCTGGGGCAGCAACTCTTCTGGGCAACTTGGTATCGGTTCGACCGGAGGCAATCGGACGATACCGGAAGACGTTTTGTTCCTCGGCACCGCTTTGGAACTCGCGACAGGTTTTGGCCACACGTGTGCGCTGACGGCTGCTCACTCCGTATGGTGTTGGGGGCGCGGCTCTCGAGGACAGCTTGGCGACGGCGGCACCTCTACGCCTTTCCCCATCACGGTGGACTCGTTGCAAAGCGGTGTTTCGCATATTTCTGCTAGTAAAGATCATACCTGCGCACTTTTGTTTGCTAACGGCACTCTCAAATGCTGGGGTGCCAATGAATATGGTCAATTAGGTGATGGCTCGACAACTGACCGATTCGAGCCCGTCGACGTTTTCTCGGTAACCTCCGGAGCCACGGCCATTGCTGCTGGGTACTATCACAGTTGTGCGGTAATAGATGGCGCGGCGAAATGCTGGGGGTTCAACCGCACCGGTCGGCTGGGTGACGGTAGTCGTGCAAATAGCTTGGTGCCAGTTGATGTCATCGGTCTTCCGACAGACGCGCAACTGGTCGCCGCCGGTGGAACCCAGTCTTGCACCTGGCATGGGGGCGATGCCTTTGCATGCTGGGGAAACAACCTCCGAGGGCAAGTCGGCAATGGCAAGAAAGCTTATGAAAGATTTCCCCAAGACGTCCTCGGTCTCGACACGGGTGTCAGCTCGGCAAAGGTCGGGGACGGGCATGCTTGCGCTATTCGCAATGGTGCCGTCCTTTGCTGGGGTGACAATTTAATGGGTCAACTTGGTGATGGCACGCATCTAACCCGAAACTTGCCCGCTCCCGTAAACGGGCTCGATAGCAACATGGCGTCTTTGACAATTGACAGGAATCACAACTGCGCACTGACGCAATCCGGCGTGGCGAAATGCTGGGGCGAAAACGACTATGGACAACTGGGCGACGGCACGCTGCTTGAACGTTCGTCACCCGTCGACGTCCTCGGAATCGGCAGCGGAACCTTGCAGGTCCAGACCTCGTTGGTACATTCGTGCGTGCTGACCGCTACCCTCGGAGTCAAGTGTTGGGGCGATAACCAATCCGGCGAACTAGGTGATGGCAGCACCGAAACCCGACTAATCCCGGTCGACGTTTCCGGATTGACTTCTGGTGTACAGTCAATATCCATCGGCGAGCGTCATTCCTGCGCTTTGATGGCCACTGGAAGCGTGAAGTGCTGGGGAACAATTCGCAATTCGTTCGGTGATGAAGTTGTGCATCTGGTACCAGCTGATGTGTCTGAATTTGGGACTGATGTTTCGTCGATCTATCTATCCGGATTCGAGTGCCTGCTCAACGGGGCAGGGGCACTAAAATGTCGTGGCGATAATTTTTGGGGCGAACTCGGAAACGGTACGACCGACAGCAACTTTACCTTCGTTGACGTGCTTGGATTAGGATCGTCCGTCATGAACGTTTCAACCGGAAGTGAGCATGCCTGTGCTATCGATGGCCAAGGTGCCGCGCTTTGCTGGGGAGTCAATGAACGCGGCCAGCTAGGCGACGGGACTCAGCGATTTTCTCAATTGGCTCCTGTCGGAGTTGTTGGCCTCGACTCCGGCATGGCCTCGATTGCGGCTGGAGCCGAAGGAACCTGCGCGGTCACCACGAGCGGCAGCGTCAAGTGTTGGGGGCAAAATCTCTACGGTCAACTCGGAAATGGGACGAACGGATCGGTACTCGCACCGGAGCAGGTATTAGTCAACGAAGAAGTGCTTCGCAATGGCTTTGATTGATAGGTATTGGTGATCCGGTGGTGATCCGGGACACCCATGATTTGGCCGAGCTTTCCGAACCGGATAGTGGGTGTCCCGGTTGTTTACTGCTCGAGGAGGGAAACGTAGGACACCCGAGGGAAACGTAGGACACCCATAATCCCGATGGGATCCTACGTCACCTGTCAGCAATTTCCTACAGACTCCCCGAAGTTGCGTTGTCATGCTTTCCACATGACAACCGCGCGCAGCCTTTTGGTCGATTCCGAATCACCAGGCTACTACCACTGTATATCCTGCTGCGTGCGGCGGGCGTGGTTGTGCGGGATCGATCCCTACGATGGGAAGTCCTACGAGCATCGGCGCGAGTGGGTTGAAAGTCGGCTGCTGGAACTTGCCGATATTTTTTCCGTTGGTATCTACGCCTATGCGGTGATGAGCAATCACGTCCATGTTGTCGTGAGGATTGACCCAGTCGCCGCGGCCGTGTGGTCACCCGAAGACGTTGCATCCCGTTGGATTCGATTGTTCCCCGCAACGGTCAATGGCGAGATCGATCCCACTGCTTGCTCAACCAAGGAGGCGAACCTGCTTGGCAATGCGGAACGGCTGGAGATCTGCCGTCGACGTTTGAGCAGTCTTGCCTGGTTCATGCGCAGTCTCAACGAACCGATCGCTCGACGCGCTAATCAGGAAGATTCATGCACAGGTCGGTTCTGGGGCAGGTTTTTGCATCCTGCAAAACCTGCATTCCTCACATCCATGTGAGTCAGGGGCGTTGCAAATGTCAGGCGTTACTTGATGACGCGGCCGTCCTGACCTGCATGAGCTACGTGGACTTGAATCCGATTCGAGCGGGAATCGCCGAGAATCTTGAAACCTCATTCCACACCAGCGCGTTGCGACGAGTTTCACAAGTGACGAGCGATACGAGACACGCGGGGCAACTGCTGTGCTGCATTCGTTCCAGTCTGTCGAGCTCAACGCTCCCGCTCACCGTGGCTGACTATCTGGAAGTAGTCGACTGGACAGCCCGGCTGACGCGCGCCGACAAGCGTGGCGCGATCGACGCTGCCGAACCGACGATCTTGCGCAAGCTCGGACTGACCGAACGGCAGTGGAACACCCAGGTGCTCGGAACAGAAACCCGCTACTGGCGTGCCATAGGCAGCGCGCAATCACTGATCGCCAAAGCCGCCGCCATCGGTCAGAGCTGGTTGAAGGGGATCGGTAGCGCTGAGTCGCTGATGCGACTCAGGCTGACTTGATTCGGTACGGTACGAGATCAGACTCGACCTGATTCGGCATTTGCCGATATCGTCGTTGCTTGCAGTCGGTCCAAAGCGACTTCTGGGCGCAATTCGGCGGGGCAGGGAGGCGGATTCGAAGGCTCGTCTTGCTGAAATCTATTTGCGTCCATCACTGAGGAAGGTGTTTCACTTGCGGGATCGACCGGAGGGCAAATAGTGGGTGTCCCGGATGTTGAATAGAGGGGGTCCCGGTTGTTGTTTTCCAGATAATTTCTCCGTCCCCTTTAGCCCCGGTTTTCCTTCCCGGTTGTCCCAAGGCTCGAGCTGCAAACTCATGGCGTCACTTCGAATCCGCTTTTGAAAATGCGATCGCTGACGGGCGGGATCGCTCCGTATTCGTAGGCTCCCACATCGCAACGCAGGCCGGCGGGTCGCGGTGCACCGCGCTGGTCGTAACCGAGGAACGCACCGGTCTCATCGATGCAGCCAGGGGAGGGGAACGTGCTGTCAATCGCCGCACTGCCCGCGAGCAATGCATGCGTCGGCGTCGTTCCGCCGTTGTCCTGCAACGGGCCGATCGAGTTCAACGCAACCAGGCCGCGCGCGGCCGTGCCATTGCCGGCATAGCTGCAACCCGACGTCGTGCCGAATAAGTTCCAGCCATACACCTCCAGCGTGCCATTGCAGTCGTCGAAGATCGGTGCATCGAGGACCGTGTTGTTGGCGATCAGCGAATTGACCACGATAAAGCGCGAGTCGGTCCCCACTTCTTTGAAGACGCCTCCACCGATACCACCCGTTTGATCGCGGTCGTGGTCGGCGTCGTTGTTGATCACCGACACGTTGTACAGCGCGGTAACGCTCATCCCTCCTGCGTAGATGCCGCCGCCATCGTTGTTCGCAGCATTCGTGCTGATCGTGCTGTTGACGATATAGGCGGTAGTCGGGATGTTGCCGCCGGAGATGCCATTTACATGGATGCCACCGCCGGCGACGGCATTGTTGCCGTTGATCGTGCTGCTGCGGATCGTGAGGTGGCCGCCGAAGGCGTTGATGTAGATGCCCCCGCCCAGGACTGCACGGTTGTTGCGCACCGTCGTGTCGATCAGGGTGAGGTCGCCTTCACCGGCGATGCCGCCGCCGAAGGACGGCGACACGTTGTTCTCGATGATGCAGTTTGCGATCGTCAAGCGGCCATAATTGAGCAGTCCCCCGGCGGACGAACCGACGTCATTGCGCTTGCCGTTGCGTATGGTCAACCCATCGATGCGCGCTTCGCGGCCGCCGACGCTGTTGTCATGCGTATCGAAGTGCAAAACACGATCAGTCTGATTGCCGTCGACAATCGTGCGGTCGGGACCGGCGCCGAGGATCTGAAGATTCTGGGCGACACCCGGCAGCGGCACGATATTGAGGTCGCCGCTGGCCTCGCCATCGTCGCCGACCGGCGGCCCCAGCACGTACACACCGGCCGGTACGATGATCGTCGTCACGCCTGCAGTGCTCACGTGGTTGGCCTGCATGATTGCCGCGCGCAACGAGCAGGTATTTGCGGCGCTAACGCACTGCCCGTCGCTGACATTGACGTCGACCAAGTCGGCTGTCGTATTTACGCTAAAGAAGGCAGACGCGTGGGCAAGGCCGGCGGCGGCAAGCAGCACGCCGCCAACCAAGACCTGCAGCGGAGGGTGAGTAGATCGATTCGGATACATGGCTTATTCCCAGACTTAGGCGGCGACGCCTGATCGCGAAACGCGCAGGCTCCGCACCCCACTACAGGAAATGGCGGTAAATCCGGCTACAAAATCACAACGAAAGCTTGAAAGCTTGGGACACCCATAATCCCGATGGGATCCTACGTCACCTGTCAGCGATTTCCTACAGACGCCGCGCGCTTGCGTTGTCATGCTCACCACATGACTACCGCGCGCAGCCTCTTGGTCGACTCCGAGTCGCCTGGCTACTTCCACTGCATATCCCGCTGCGTGCGGTGGGCATGGTTGTGCGGGATCGATCCCTACGATGGGAAGTCCTACGAGCATTGGCGCGAGTGGGTTGAAAGTCGGCTGTTGGAACTTGCCGATATTTATGCCGTTGGCATCTACGCCTATGCGGTGATGAGCAATCACGTGCATGTGGTGTTGCGGATAGATCCAGAAGCTACGTCAGCGTGGTCACCCGATG
>JBBQTY010000138.1:0-11156 GCA_038234445.1 Lysobacterales bacterium | reverse complement strand
GTACGTTTGTTTGCGCGCGAACTCGGTGTCGATCTGTCAAGGGTGAGTGGAAGCGAGCGCAAGGGCCGCATCACCCGCGAGGATGTGCAGAATTTCGTCAAACAAGCGCTCGTCGCTGGTGCAGGCGCGTCGCGCGCGGCATCGACGGGCGGCGGACTCGATCTGCTGCCATGGCCGAAGATCGACTTCGCCAAGTTCGGAGAGATCGAATCCAAGCCGCTGTCGAAGATCAAGAAGATCTCGGGCGCCAACCTCGCGCGCAACTGGGTGATGATCCCGCACGTCACCCAGTTCGATGATGCCGACATCACCGATCTCGAAGGCTTGCGCGTCAGCCTCAACAAGGAGAACGAGAAGGCCGGCATCAAGCTGACCATGCTCGCCTTCCTGATCAAGGCCGTGGTCGCCGCGCTGAAGAAATTCCCGGATTTCAACGCTTCGCTCGATGCGGGCGGTGACAATCTGATCCTCAAGAAATACTTCCATATTGGATTCGCGGCCGATACGCCGAATGGGCTGGTTGTTCCGGTCATCCGTGACGCCGACAAGAAGGGCGTCATCGAACTGGCCCATGAATCCGGCGAACTCGCAAAGAAAGCGCGTGACGGCAAGCTCGGTCCCGCCGACATGTCCGGCGGCTGTTTCTCGATATCGAGCCTCGGCGGAATTGGCGGCACCGCGTTCACGCCGATCGTCAACGCGCCCGAAGTAGCGATCCTCGGTGTGTCGAAGTCCGCGATGAAGCCGGTCTGGAATGGCGAGAAATTCAAGCCGCGCCTGATCCTTCCGCTCAGCCTGAGCTACGATCACCGCGTCATAGACGGCGCCTCGGCCGCACGCTTCACCGCGTATCTCGGCCAGGTGCTGGCCGATATGCGTCGCGTGCTGCTTTGAACCGGGAGACTTGAGATGGCAAATACGATTGAGATCAAAGTCCCCGACATCGGCAACTACAACGATATCCCGGTCATCGAAGTGCTCGTGAAAGTGGGTGAAACGGTCAAGAAAGATCAAGGCATCGTCACCCTCGAATCCGACAAGGCGACCATGGAAGTGCCCTCGCCGGCCGATGGCGTGATCAAGGAAGTGAAGGTCAAGGTTGACGACACCGCGAGCGAAGGCAAGGTCGTGGCGATTCTTGAAACCGCTGGCGCCTCTGCTTCCGAAACGCCTGCGAAGTCAGAAGCTGCTCCTGCGAAAGCCGAGCCTGCGCGCAAGTCCGAACCCGCACCCGCCCCTTTGCGGCAGCCTCTCCCGGAGGGGGAGGGGGAAGCTGCACCGAAAGCCGCATCGGCGAGTGGTCGAAAAGCCGATATTGAATGCCAAGTGGTTGTGCTCGGTTCCGGCCCGGGTGGCTATACGGCCGCATTTCGCGCGGCTGATCTCGGTCAGAACACCGTATTGATTGAACGCTTCGCGACGCTCGGCGGCGTTTGTCTCAATGTCGGCTGCATTCCGTCCAAGGCACTCTTGCACGCCGGGCGCGTGATCGAGGAAGCCGCGCACGCCGAGGATATCGGCGTCAGTTTCGGCAAGCCGAAGATTGATCTCGACAAGCTGCGTGCGAGCAAAGACAAGGTCGTCAAACAATTGACCGGCGGCCTCGCAAGCATGGCCAAGCAACGCAAGGTCACCGTCGTCACCGGCAGCGGAAAATTCATCTCGGCCAACGAGATCGAAGTCGAAGGCGCCGATGGCAAGAAACTCGTGCGCTTCGAGAAGGCTATCATCGCGGCCGGTTCGCAGGCAGTGAAGCTGCCGGGCTTCCCTTGGGACGACAAGCGCATGATGGATTCGACCGACGCGCTCGATCTCACCGATATCCCGAAGAAGCTATTGGTAGTAGGCGGCGGCATTATCGGCCTCGAAATGGCCTGCGTGTATGACGCACTCGGCAGCGAAGTCACCGTTGTCGAACTGCTCGATCAACTGATGCCCGGCGCTGATCCCGATCTCGTGCGTCCGCTGCATCAGCGTCTGTCAAAACGCTACGCGGGCATTCATCTCAAAGTGAAAGTCACCAAGATCGAAGCCGAAAAGAAAGGCCTCAAGGCGACCTTCGAAGGCGACAAGGCACCTGATGCGCAACTCTATGATCGCGTGCTCGTCGCGGTCGGTCGCTCGGCCAATGGCGGCAAGGTCAATGCCGAGGCTGCGGGCGTCAACGTCACCGATCGCGGCTTCATTTCGGTCGACAAACAGATGCGTACCAACGTCCCGCACATCTTCGCGATCGGCGATCTGGTCGGTCAGCCGATGCTCGCACACAAGGCCACGCATGAAGGAAAAGTGGCTGCCGAGGTCGCCGCCGGACAGAAGAGTGAATTCGTCGCCCGCGTTATTCCGTCAGTCGCCTATACCGATCCCGAAATTGCCTGGGTCGGTTTGACTGAAATCGAAGCGAAGAAGGAAGGTATTGCCTACGGCATCGGCAAGTTTCCACATGCGGCTTCGGGTCGTGCGATTGGTATCGGTCGCACCGAAGGCTTCACCAAGCTGCTGTTTGATGAAGCCAGCCATCGTGTCATTGGCGCCGGCATCGTCGCGCCTAACGCGGGTGACTTGATCGCCGAAATCGGTCTGGCCATCGAGATGGGCTGCGAGGCTGCTGATATCGGCCTGACCATTCATCCGCATCCGACCTTGAGTGAATCGGTGGGTATGGCTGCTGAGGTTTACGAGGGCACGATCACGGATTTGTATATTCCGAAAAAGAAATAGGCGTTGTCACTCGCGCGAGCGGGTCACAGGGCCATCCTCAAGTGCAAAGGACGAGGTATATGGCCCCTCGCTGCGACTGGTTCTTTACTATAACTATTGTTTTACTATAGTAATACACTTCGATTGCTGGGCATGAAATCAGCGCAACGAACAGGGTGATGCCGCAGATCCTGGAGTCGTCAACCCTGCCAAGACCTGGCTCTTGATCACATCTTTCACTATTTCTGCACATCGCCAGAACCCATCATTGATACCGCCTTCAAAAGGCTCGTCGCCCCTGCGCAGGCAGGGGCCCAGTGACTCTGTTTTTTGGTATTCGCTTTTAGAGCACGCTCCTCCGTCGCGCGGCATCCCTGCCTTTTTTCACTCGCCTCAGGCGAGCGAGCCACCTTTCTTTGCCTGGCCAAAGAAAAATGGCCCAAAGAAAGGCCACCCCACATTCGCGCCTTGCGCACAGTCCCTGTGCTCCAGGTCCGCGAGCCTGCTACGGGGTTCGCCGACAGTCCATCCATGGACTGACGTCGAACTGGCCCACATCGTGTGGGCCATCCTTCGGACATTTTCGGCAACTGCTCCTGCGTTGCTCTACCTCCTGCATCCATGCAGTCGCCTACGCAGTCTCGCCGCGATCGAGGTGACCCCCGTAGCGCGCATCGTGCGCGCCAAAGCAACGGCAAGAGCACGAGCCCCTCATCCCCCTGCGGGACCTTCTCCCCCAAGCGGGAGAAGGAGAATCAAGAGCGATGCGCCAGTGTGCGGTGCTTGGCTTCGTCTTGGCTGCGCAGGCGAGGGTATGGATACCCGAGGTAGAGCAACGCAGGAGCAGTTGCCGGATGCGCAGTAAACGGGCCCCTATGCAGCGGCAAGGTGACGTAGGGATAGCCCGCAAGGTGGGCGCAATGGATTGCGCCCAGTTCGACGCCAGTCCAGGGATGGACTGTCGGCGAACCCCCGGAGTCGCGTTGCGTAGTCGGAGGGCAGGACGACTGCATGGATTGCAGGAGGTAGGGGCCGCTCCAGCGCATCCTGCGCTCGCGGCATTCGCACATCCTTGTGCAGCACAACGCAGGAGCAGTTGCCGAGCCCGGAGATCGCTGTATCGGGGTGGCCTACTCTTGACTCCGGGCTCCTGCCCTTCGCCCTGCGGGCCGGCTACGCCGTTCGCGCTGCTCCTGCAGCGCAGTGGTGCCTTTCTCTTGGCCACGCAAGAGAAAGACTCTCGCTCGCCGGAGGCGAGTGAAATAGCGGCAGGGATGCCTCGCGACAATGGAGCGTGCTCGAAATATACAAAATCGCAGGGGTCCTACATTCGCAGAGGCGGCGAATTCGTTAGGAGCGCGAGAACGCGGCGTTCACCGATTTGAAGTTGTGCAAGTCAAAGAGAAAATCTGTGATCGAGTAACATCCCCCGCATGAGCGACGGCATATTGCATCCATCCTCGACTAACATCCCAAAAAATCAAACACACGGGCTTCACGCGGATCGTCCAAGCCCCGAGCTTCCCCCAAAACATATTCCGGAACCCGCCATGCAATTCCTTCTGCTGATCTACTCCGACGACGAAATGCTCGATGCACTGCCTGAAGGCGAATTCGACACGCGCATGAATCACTGCTTCAAGCATGCGGACGACCTTCGTGCTCAAGGCAAACTGACCGACTCCCTGCAGCTTGAAGCCGCGACGTCGGCGAAGAGCGTGCGCATCCGTCAGGGCAAGCTCAGCGTCGTCGACGGGCCGTACGCCGAGACCAAGGAATTGCTCGGCGGCTTCAATGTGATTGAAGCGGCTGACCATGAAGAAGCGGTGCGCATCGCCGCGACGTTTCCGTGGGCCCAGACCGGATGTATCGAAGTGCGCGCGATCCGCGACATCGATGCCGTGCGTCGTCGAGTAGGTGCCTGAGCCTGCTTGATATCCACCCTCCAGGCACATTTACCGAGTCGCGAAGTCGTAAGTCATCGCGAACGAGCGCAGTGTAGCAAGCGTCATTCCGTCCGAACGTCATGCATTCGTCGCTGGGATTTGGCGCATTTCACATGTAGACGTGAGGTGCCGCGTATAGTGCCGGCGATGCGCGGACCCCCCGACAAACCAAACCGAGTCGTCATTGAGCCCGACCACGCGATCTCCGCGAATGGTTCGGCCGTGCGCGTATCGCCGCTGCCGCGAACGCGCGCGATCAAGCTCGTGCTCGGCTGGAAGGAGACGATTGCGCTTTCGACGCTCGGCGGTATCGAACTCCCGGCCAAACTCGATACCGGTGCGCGAACGTCAGCCTTGCATGCCGTCGATATTGTTTGCTCCGAGAAAGAGGATGATGCCTGGGTCACCTTCGACTTGCCCGACATAGACCAATCCAAGCGCCACCGCTTCTGCCTGCCGCTTGCCGGACACCGTTCGGTCAAAGGCTCGATCGGTGCCAGCCAGATCAGGCCGCTCGTGCGTCTCGAACTGAGCCTCGCGGGTCAGACGTGGACAACGGAAGTAACCTTGACCGACCGCTCGGACATGGAATTGCCGATGCTGATTGGTCGCGCTGCGCTGAAAGGACGATTTCTAGTTGATCCGGCACGTACGCAGCTCGCCAGCCGTCGCTTTGAAAATTTGAGCGATGTGCGTAGCCGCAACGTGAAAGCACGCTAGGATTCTGGGCGGCGACCTACAACTCGCCCGCTCGGTGGATTTCTTCAAAGTTTGTGGTCAACGTTTCGTCGCGCGGCCGCGCGCTGGCGGTCTACGTCTTCGCCCCTGCTTGCACCATCGCCTGCCTGTCAGCCTGAGCCAATCACAGCCGAGCCGGTCAGCAGAGAGCCGCCGATCAACAATGCGATCCCTGCGGTAATCAAGCCAACCAGTAAACTGACGATGAATCCGCGTACGACGGTGGTATCGAGTGCGAACGCATAGATCAGCGCCCCGCCGACAATCACGGCTATCAAGGCAACGGTTGGGCCGGGACCAAGCTGGAGCAGACCGCCACCAAGGATCAGCTGCAGAAACAGCGCGAAAACCGCCGAGCCGAAACCGGTCTTGCGAGCGCCAACGAGGCGTGCGGCAATCATCACCGGGATCACGGTCACGGCGAGCAGGATCGCGAAACCGAGTAGCAACTGCATCATTGAACGTTCCTAGATGGATAGTTCTGCATGCCACGTCAACTGATGCGCCCAGGGGCCATCGGCAAGCGTCCGCGTTCGGAAAAAGCTGCAGCCCAGGGCTCGGACCGTGGTTCTGGCGTCGGCATAGTCAAACCGAAATATAGCCGTCATCGTTTCATCATTTTGGATTCCTAACATCCCGGCTCTGTCGCGAGTTATTCGCCGACGAGGTGGGCCATGGTTAGTCCAAATGAGCTGGGTGGGATTCGCAGGCGGGCACATGGCAGGTTTCATTCGTGCCTTGCGCTCGCGCTGCTCTGCAGCGCCTACGCAGGTGCCGCCGAACTCTCGCTTCGCGAGGTGCCAAGTGCGCTATCCGTGCGCAAGGAACTTGCGCCACCACCCGCTGCGGTCGTCGAACTGAGGTTCCAGGATCTGTTCAAGATGCCGGTGGGATCACGAGGACTCGAACCGAGTGATGCCCTGGTTGCTGCGGATGGCAAGCATGTGCGCGTAGTCGGGTTCATGGTGCATCAAGACCCATCACCCCACGACGGCTTCCTGCTCACTTCAGTCCCCGTTGCCGCCAGCAACGAGGACGAACCCCTAGCAGATGACCTTCCTCCCGCGATGATCCGAGTGGCATTTTCTACAAAGAAAAACACCGAAGTACCCTATTTGCCGGGTCTCCTGAAAATCAGCGGAGTCTTGCGCCTGCAAGCGCATGTCGATGAAAGCACCCAACGCATCAGCGTAATTCAACTCGAACCGGATAGCGCCACCCGTCGCGCCCTTTCACGAACAGTAGCCGCGACGCATGCGCCGCGTAAAACCCTTTGACTCCTCTTGATTGACTCATTCCCCGGAACTCCCCATGCGATCCTCCCAGCTCATATCAAGCACGATACGCTTCACCCTTTGCTCTACGTTGCTGGTCACGGCCACTCTTTCCAACGCTGCGACAGTCTCACGCTTGACGCCTCCGAGTGAGCTGTTCGCCTCGGGTAATCCCGCACCCGTAATTGCACGCTTCCTGCCCGGTCAGCGCTTCGATCTTCAAGCCACCGTGCAGCCTGACGCCGGTTTGACTCTTGAATCGTTCGAATTCTATGTCGATGAACGACCGACAGCACCGAGCCTGCAATTTCCGGGCGGTGTTGTGATTCCTTCGACAGCCGCGCGTAGCAAAGTCGTCGAAACCGGTCCGTTAGAAACCTGTATCGGAGCGAATGGAAAAACCACCGGTGCATCCGGATGCAAGCTCGTCTCCGGCCTTGCAGGAAATAGCGCGGTACTTACCCAGCGCGCTTATTCAAACACCACAGCCGGCGTCCACACGCTCAAGATCGTGGCTCGACAATCCAACGGTACGACCATATCCGCAGTCGGAAACTTCGAGATCGTCGGTGTGACGCGGGGTGGTTCGGTCGCCAGGAATATCATCATCATGCTCGGCGACGGCATGGGCGCAGCGCATCGCACCGCGGCTCGAATCATGGCCAAGGGATACGTGCAGGGGAAAGCCAAGGGAAGGCTTTCGATGGATTCGTTTCCGGTCACCGGCATGGTCATGACGGCGTCGCTGAATTCGATCATCACCGACTCGGCGCCGGGCATGGCGAACTATGTCAACGGCAACAAAGCGAACAACAATGAGGAAGGGGTATTCCCCGATGACACCCGGGATGCCTTCGACAACCCACGCATCGAATACCTTTCTGAATACCTTCACATGTTGCAAGGAAAGTCCCTCGGTATTGTCACCACGGCCGATGTCTTCGACGCGACGCCCGCGGCCAACGCAGTGCATACCTCGGCACGCGGTAACGGCACCGGCATCGCCGATCAATACCTCGATGATCGCAATCTGACCGGACTCACGGTCTTGATGGGTGGCGGACGCAAGTGGTTCCTGCCCAATCCCTCCAACAGCACCAGTCCGCAGGCGTTGAACGGGTCGCAACGGCGGGCCGCAAATGACTATGTGTTGCCGGATGACCTGGTCCAGGGTTGGGATGTGACTCCTGGAACGCTCGATCCGGAGCGAGACCTGATCGGCGACTTCCAGTCAGCCGGATTCGCCTATGCCGCGACCAACACCGAGCTCACGGAGCGTTTTGCCAATCGCGTGCCCGATCGATTGCTCGGTTTGTTCGCCTACTCGAACATGAATGTTGCATTCGACAAGATCGCCGGGCGTCGCGGCGACACCACCGTGGTGAATGCGTTTGGTTTTCCCGATCAACCGATGCTTGATGAGATGACCGACAAGGCACTCAAGGTGCTCGCGAAAAATCCCAATGGCTTCGTGCTGACCGTCGAAGCGGCCTCGATCGACAAGCAGTCACACCTCATGGACAGCGATCGCTGGCCGCTCGAGGTGATTGAATTCGATCACGCGATTGCGGTAGCGAAAGCGTTTGCCGAGGAGCATGCCGATACCATCGTCCTGATTACTGCCGACCACGAGTGCTCAGGGGCCGCGATCATCGGTGCGAGTACGGCCTCGGCTGCCGACTTGCAGGCAAATCCCGCCGCAGGCCAGAGCGTGGTCGGCACTTACGATGCCGCGCGCTTCCCGCGCTATACGATCGCCAACGATGGATTTCCGGTGACCACCCTGGTCGATCGAAAGATGCTCATCGGCTATGGCGCCAACGCGGATCGCTATGAAACCTGGTTGCCGGCGCTGTTTCCGACGCTGGATACGCAACAGCCTTTCCCGTCTTCGCAATCTCCGGCAAGCCCGAGTGCACGCAATCAAGGTGTCGGCTTCTTCATTTCGGGTCAGGTAGCGGGCGATCAGGCTGTGCACACGGCCACCGATATTCCGCTGTCGGCGTATGGGCGAGGGGACGCCAACTTTACCGGCGTGTTCGACAACACGGACGTGTTCTTCAAGCTCGGTCAGCTTGCAGTGGGTGGCACCACTCCGTGAGGACAGGATCGGGGTGCTTCGGCACCCCGATCCAAAGCGCGCCATGACGGACCAAATCGTGCGGGCAGTGGCAAACGTGTTTGATAGCCTCGGCTAGTGCGCGCGCCGGATGTGCCGCCAATGAATTGACTGACCCTGAACATCAGGGATGGCGGTAGTACAAAGTGAACTGCGCAAAGCGGCGTTCTGATTACCGGTAGTCGCTGCAGTGTCCTTGCGCGTCAACGAATCGGCGCAGGGAAGCTTTTCTCGCTCCAATTCGTCCCCATATGCTGGATCCTGAGCTGATCCAGGGGGCGAGCCGAACCGATGATTGCACACAAAGCTTCTGCGGCATCCGACAAGCCTGAAATCGCGCGAAGCTTTCTCGGCACGTTCCGCTTCAGTCGTCGCGCGATTGAGCTGGTCTGGAGTACCAGTCATGCGTTGACCATCGCGCTCGCGGCTTTGACTCTGATCGCGGGCCTGCTGCCGGCCGGGATTGCCTGGGTTGGTGCGCATATCGTTGATGCCGTGGTCGCCGCAGCCCAGGTCGCGCGTGTGAATGGCGAGCAGGATCTGGTCACCGTGTTTTGGCTGGTTGCGCTTGAAGGCTTGCTGGTCACCGCGATGGCAGCTGCGCAACGTGGCATTTCGTTCTGCCAATCGTTGTTGCGCGCTCAGCTCGGTCAGCGCGTCAACGAGATGATTCTTGAGAAGGCGCTGACCCTTGATCTCGCCCACTTCGAGGATTCCGAGTTCTACGACAAACTGACCCGTGCGCGCCGCGAGGCATCGAGCCGGCCGCTGTCGCTGGTCAATCGCACCTTTGGCCTGGCTCAGAACCTGATCGCCCTGGCCAGCTTTGCCGCCTTGCTTATCAGCTTCTCGCCGTGGGCGATGTTGATTCTCGTGCTTGCCGGTTTGCCTTCCTTCATCGCCGAAACGAAATTCTCCGGTGATGCGTTCACGTTGTTTCGCTGGCGCTCGCCCGAAACGCGCAAACAGATCTATCTGGAGACCGTGCTTGCGCGCGAAGACAGTGCGAAAGAAGTCAAGCTGTTCGGCCTCGGCCCGCTGTTTCTCGATCGCTACCGCGCAATTTTCCACACCCTATACGGGGCGGATCGTGCACTGACCTTGCGCCGCGACAGCTGGGGCCTCGGCTTGGGATTGATCGGAACCCTGACGCTTTATGGCGCTTATGCGTGGATCGCCTTCACCACCGTGATGGGCCGAATTACCCTCGGTCAGATGACGATGTACTTCATGCTTTTTCGCCAGGGCCAGTCGGCGGTGTCGGCGATCCTTTCTTCGGTCGGCGGAATGTATGAAGACAATCTGTATCTTTCCACCTTATACGAATACCTTGAGACACCGGTGCGCATGCCGTCCGGGAGTGCCGTGAAGGGAACCGATTCGAATGACGGTATTCGTTTCGAGCAAGTCACCTTCAGCTACCCCGGTTCCGAGACGCCGGCCCTGCGCGACATCAACCTGCATATTCGTCCGGGCGAATCGCTGGCTCTGGTCGGTCAGAATGGATCCGGCAAGACCACCCTGATCAAGTTGCTGACACGCCTGTATTCCCCCGACAGTGGCCGGGTGCTGCTCGATGGTGTGGATCTGGTCGATTGGGATGAGAACGCCTTGCGTCGACGCATCGGCGTGATCTTCCAGGATTTCGCGCGTTACCAGATGCGCGTCGGTGAAAACGTCGGTGCCGGCGATGTCACCCATTTCGAGGACGAGACGCGCTGGCGCGAAGCGAGCGAGAAGGGCATGGCTGCCGAATTCATCGAAAGCCTTCCGGCCGGCTACGATACCCAGCTTGGCAAGTGGTTCAACGATGGACGCGAACTATCGGGTGGACAATGGCAGAAGATTGCCCTGGCCCGCGCCTTCATGCGCACCGAGGCGGATATCCTCGTCCTCGACGAACCAACCGCGGCGATGGACGCCGAAGCCGAAGCGACGATCTTCGAGCATTTCCGCGCGTTGTCGAAGAACCGCATCGTGATCCTGATCTCGCACCGATTCTCGACCGTGCGCATGGCCGACCAGATCATCGTCATCCAGGATGGCCGCATCATCGAACACGGCAATCACGAGCAACTCGTGAACGCTGAAGGCCACTACGCGCATCTGTTCTCGCTGCAGGCGAAGGGCTATCAGTAGCGCGTTCAAGCGTCGTGTGTTCGCGCGAACTTGATGTCCTCACGCGCAAGTCGGGCTTTAGTTGAACCTGATTCGCGTTAAACCTTATTGATTCGGCCCTTAAACAGTCTCGATATTGCACAGATGGGGCATGAACAACATGGGGGAAGTTCCACCCACTTCCGTTCGTGGTGAGCCGAGCCTGTCCTGAGCCTGTCGAAGGAAACCATGATCGGAAGTGGCCGGAGCGGGTCGGCAGCA
>JBBQTY010000137.1:0-11203 GCA_038234445.1 Lysobacterales bacterium | reverse complement strand
ATCGTGACCACACGCGGTCGCATCCGCGAATCCGAAATGGCCTTTCGCGCGACCCCGGGTGATGCACTCGACGGTGCTTCACTCGTTGTGCTGATCGATCGCGGCACGGCTTCAGCGGCTGAAATTGTCGCCGGCGCGCTCAAGGACAATCACCGCGCCCTGCTCATGGGTCGGCGCAGTTTTGGCAAGGGGTCAGTGCAGACCGTGCTCAATCTCGATGACACGCACGCATTGAAGCTGACCACCGCGCGTTACTACACCCCGAGCGGCGTCTCGATCCAGGCCGAGGGCATCAAGCCCGATATCGAGCTGGCAGATCTTTCCTTGAGCGAAAACCAGGGCAATCCTTTCGGTCGCATCAGTGAGCGCGATCTGCGCAATCACCTGAAAGGGGATGCCGAAACGGCGGATGGCGATGCCGACGGGTCGACCACCGGTAAAAAGAGCGTGCCGAGCGACTATGCGCTCAGTGAAGCACTCAATGCGCTCAAGGCGATGGCCCTGCAGAAGCGCCTGCCTGCGCAGGCGGCGCGAGTGCCTGCGCTCGACAAGGGCTGACTGACCAGGGTCTTCGCGCTGGTTCCCCCCGCCACGTTAAGAGTTTGTAATGCCGCATTCCGGTCCACCCAACGGCGCGTCCACGCGTTAAACTTGGCGATTCGTCACCTGTCGGCAGTCGCTGGCCGGTGAATGACCCGGAATCCTGAGCGGGTCAGCAAGCGACCGAATAGAGGAATCGTTGAATGAAGAGTCAAAGTCTCGCAGTCGCCCTTTTCATGGCTGGTGGATTGCTGATCGCAACATCGGCCGCTGCCCAGCAGCTCTACAGCAACGGTCCTTTTGTCACCAACGTGGGTGCCCATGTCAGCGGCGAAGATGTCAGCCTGGCCCAGGATGTAACCTATGCGGGCTATACCGCGCTTGGCTTCAACGCCGGTCCGGACTATCGCCTGACCGATGACTTCGTGGTTCCGACAAACCACTTCTGGACCATCAACAGCGTCACTCTTTTTGCCTACCAAACCGGTTCGGGAGATGCGGACTTCACCGACGCACGGGTCATCATCTGGCGAGGTTTTCCAGAAGATGTCGGCAGCGTAAAGTTGTTCGACGGCAGCGTGGCGAACAATCTCGTCTCTTCAACACCGGGCGCTTACCGAACCGCGCAATCGTTTGGTGCGACGACGTTCACCGATACGCAGCGGCGCATCAAGAGCCTGGTTTTGGCGATTCCCCCGCTGGAGCTTTCGGGAGGAACAACCGCAGCGGGGGGTTTCCAGTACTGGGTCGACTGGCAGTTGAAAGGACCGACGCCGACCAGTCCGGTTTTCACGCCGCCGGTGAGCATCCTTGGCCAGCCTTACACGTCGGTTGTCGGTTACGCGCAAATGAAGTGTCCGACGACAATCGATCCGCTGGATCCGTGCACCATTTCCGGACCGGGTTGGAAGGTCTTCCAAAATGGCTCGTCGCCGAATCTGGTTGATCTGCCATTCGTGATCAACGGCACCGATGTCAACGATTTGATTTTCAAGACTGGCTTCGAAGCGCTGCCTGCCACGCCGTAAGCTTCTACCTCGTCGCAAAAGTACGGCAGGCCGGAGCATCTCCGACCTGCCGTTTTTCGTTGTGCCGCAACGGCCCGCTTGCACGCGGTCCGTTGAATTTACTCAGCTGATTCCCGCCGTCAGCTTGAAATCACAGCCGGTCGCCGACTTCACCTCGGCAAGCGTCACACCGGGATGCAGTTCGATCAAGGTCAAGCCGCCGCCTTCGGCAACCTCGAACACGCAGAGGTTGGTGATGATCATGTCAACACAGGCCTTGCCGGTGATCGGCAACTCGCACTGCTTGAGGATTTTCGGCGAACCGTCTTTTGCCGTGTGTTCCATGAGCACAACGACACGCTTGACCCCGGCCACCAGATCCATCGCGCCGCCAGGACCCTTGACCATCTTGCCCGGCACCATCCAGTTGGCCAGATCACCGCCTTCGGAGACTTCAAGACCGCCGAGGATCGACAGATCGATATGCCCGCCGCGAATCATCGCGAACGAATCGGCGCTGGAGAAAAAACTGCTGCCCGCGATCGTCGTGATGGTCTGTTTGCCGGCATTGATCAGATCCGCATCAACGGTTTCCTCGGTCGGGAAAGGGCCGATGCCAAGCAATCCGTTCTCCGATTGCAGGGTGACGTCAACGCCCTCCGGGATGTAGTTCGCGACCAGCGTTGGAATTCCGATGCCGAGATTGACGCAGTAGCCGTCGTGCAACTCTTTCGCCGCGCGCTTCGCCATCAGCTCGCGGGTCGGGTTGGACTTGCCCGCCGATTCGCTGCCGGAAAGCGTGCGGAACTCGATGCGCTTCTGGTAGTTGTTGCCCTGAATGATGCGATCGACATAGATGCCCGGGAGATGGACTTGATCGGGCTCCAGCGCGCCGGCTTCGACCAGCTCCTCAACCTCGGCGATCGTGGTCTTGCCGCACGTTGCGATCATCGGATTGAAATTGCGCGCGGTCTTGCGGAATACCAGATTGCCAAACGTATCGCCCTTCCAGGCCTTGACGATGGCGACTTCGGCCTTGATCGCCGGTTCGAGCACATACTCGATGCCATCAAAAGATTTGGTCTCCTTGCCTTCGGCAAGCTGGGTGCCGAACGCGGTGCGCGTATAGAAGCCCGGGATGCCCGCGCCACCGGCACGCAGGCGCTCGGCCAGCGTTCCCTGAGGCACCAGTTCGAGCTCCAGTTCACCGGCCAGCACTTGACGCTCGAACTCCTTGTTCTCGCCGACGTACGAGGCAATCACCTTCTTGACCTGGCGCGTCTTCAGCAGCGGGCCCATGCCGAAATCATCGACACCGGCATTGTTGCCGACGATGGTCAGGCCCTTGGTGCCGGCATCGAGCAAACCCTGAATCAGGTTCTCGGGAATGCCGCACAGACCGAAGCCGCCAGAGGCAATCGTCATGTTGTCGGTGAGCAACCCATCAAGGGCTGCAGAGGCGGAGGGGTAGACTTTTTTCACGGTCGGATCCTTGGGGCTTGGGTCGCAGGCACCTTTGGCTGCACGGTGCCCATGACATCAGGGAGATCGATCAGCCTAGTACGCAGCCGTGATCGGATCAATGCGGCCTTTCGGCCAATGGCAGCTTTACGGGCTTTGTGCGCGAACGCCAGCGATCAAATCGAGCCGGGCGGCTGATCAGCGAAAATCGCGCGAGCGCGAATCGAGTGCGTCGAACAGGTGAGTATAGTCCTGCAGGCGCGCGGCGATGATGTGCTGTACACCGTCGACGCGTTCGAGGCGGCCAGTGACGCTGAGTAATCGCGACTCAAGCAGCACCCGGCGCTGACGTTCGGCGATGCGTTGCCAGACCACGATGTTGAACAAGCCGCCCTCGTCCTCGAGGGTCAGAAAGGTCACCCCGCCCGCGGTCTGCGGCCGCTGGCGCAGGGTAACCAGACCGGCCACCCGAATGTTTCTCCCGTGTTCGATGGCTGGCAGATCCGCCGCGGCGGTGTAGCGGCGTGCCTGCAACTGCGCGCGCACCAAAGCCAGCGGATGCGGACCGAGACTGAGGCCGGTTGCGGCATAGTCGGCAATCACGTTTTCACGCGGCGTCGGCGGACGCAGGCTGACCCGATCCTCGGCCGTGCTGAGGCCATCGAACAAGGGCAGTTGCGCCTCGACCCCGGCGACTTGCCATCGCGCGCGGTGGCGATGGCCACTGATTCCGCGCAGTGCATCGGCGTCGGCAAGACGAGCGAGGCTGCCGCTGTCGAGTCCGGCGCGCTCGGTGAGATCCTGGACATCGCGGAAGGGCGCTTTTTGGCGGGCTTGGACAATCGATTCCGCTTTCGATTGCGACAGGCCGCGAACCTCGCGCAAGCCGAGGCGCACGTCAGGCTGCTGCTCGCGCGGACATGGATCGAGGCTGCAATCCCAATCGCTATGTCGCACATCGACCGGATGCACGTTGATGCCATGGCGACGCAGATCCTGGACGATCTGGCTCGGCGCGTAGAAACCCAGCGGCTGCGAATTGAGTAACGCGCACGCGAAAGCGCTCGGTTCGTTGCACTTGAGCCAGCAACTGAAATACGTCAGCAAGGCGAAACTCGCTGCGTGCGATTCGGGAAAACCATAGCTGCCAAAACCGCGCAGCTGATCGAACAGACGCTCGGCGAAATCGGCCGCGTAATTTTTTGCGAGCATGCCGTTGACAAAGCGATCATGGAAATATTCGATACCGCCGCGGCGCTTCCACGCCGCCATGCCGCGACGCAGTTCGTCCGCTTCGCCCGGTGCAAAACCGGCAGCGGTAATTGCCACTTGCATCACCTGTTCCTGGAACAGCGGCACACCGAGCGTGCGCTTGAGCACCGGCTCGAGTTCGGCCGAGGGATAGACCACCGAGCCCGGATCCTTGCGTCGCTGCAGATACGGATGAACCATGTCGCCCTGAATCGGCCCCGGTCGCACGATCGCGACCTGGATGACCAGATCGTAATAGCTGCGCGGCTTCAGGCGCGGCAGCATCGCCATCTGCGCGCGCGATTCGATCTGGAACACGCCGACCGTATCGGCTTGGCAGATCATGTCCCAGGTTTTTCGCGCGCTCTCATCGTCAGCGCGATCGGTTGCGGCGATATCGGCAAGAGTGAGATCACGCCGACCGCTGTCGCGCAACAAATCCAGGCACTTTCGAATGCACGTGAGCATGCCGAGCGCGAGGCAATCGACCTTGAGCAAGCGCATGGTTTCGAGATCATCCTTGTCCCACTGGATGATCGTGCGCTCGGGCATCGCTGCGTTCTCGATCGGCACCAGCAGCGACAACGGCTGACCCGAAATGACGAAACCGCCGACATGCTGGGACAAATGCCGTGGCATGCCGATCAGTTGCCGGGTCAATGCCAGCAGTTGCTGGATCACTTTCGCGGATGGATCGAAGCCGCGCTCGCGCAAGCGCTCATCGAGTGCATCAGCGCTGTCGTGATACGTGATGCAGCGGGTCAATTCGTCCACTTGGTCGTTGCCAAGACCCAGCGCCTTGGCGACATCGCGAAGCGCACTGCGCCCGCGATAGCAGATCACCGTGGCCGCCAGCGCGGTGCGTTCGCGCCCATACTTTCGATAAATGTACTGAATCACCTCCTCGCGCCGCTCATGCTCGAAGTCGACATCGATATCGGGCGGTTCGCCGCGCTCGATCGAGATGAAACGCTCGAACAGCATCTGCACGCGACGCGGATCAACTTCGGTGATATGCAGGCAATAGCAGACGATCGAATTCGCCGACGAGCCACGACCCTGACAAAGGATGTGCTGGCTGCGCGCAAAGCGCACGATGTCGTGCACAGTCAGGAAGAACGCTTCGTACTCCTTGGTTTCAATCAGGCGCAACTCGTGTTCGATCTGGCGTGACATCGCCTCGGGCAAACCTTCGGGCCAACGCAGCGCGGCACCGGCATAGGTGAGCGTGCGCAGATGCGATATCGGCGTCTCATGCGCCGGAACAAGCTCTTGCGGGTAGCGATAATTGAGATTGTCGAGATGGAAGTGGCAGCGCTCGGCGATGCGCACCGTCTCATTGAGCAACGCGCTTGGATAAATCGCCGCAAGCGCTTCGCGGTTGCGCAAATGCCGCTCGCCGTTTGGAAACAGCGCGGCACCCGCCTCGGCAATCGTCGTGCGATGGCGGATCGCGGCAATCGTGTCCTGCAAGCGTCGGCGCGAACGCACGTGCATGTGGACATCGCCGCTGGCCACCGCCGGAATGTCATGCTCGGCACAGAAGGCCATCTGAGCGGCTAGTCGCTTGGCATCGCGCGCACCGCGGTGCAATTCGACCGCCAGCCACAAGCCGCCACTGAAATGCTTCTTCAGCCAGTGCGCAGCATCGGCGTCCGGCTCAGGCTCGGCCAGCCACAGGCAAAGCAAACCGTCGACTCCGGCCAGATCGGCCTGATGAATTTCATAAGTCCCTTTTGCGGCGCGTCGACGAGCCCGCGTGATCAGCGCGCACAAGGACTGATAGCCCTCAAGATTCTCCGCAAGCAGGACGACACGCAAGCCATTCGCGCAGTGGAATTCGCTGCCGACGATCAACGCGACGCCGGTTTTTCGCGACGCCTCCAGCGCGCGCACGATGCCGGCCAGCGAGCACTCATCGGTAATAGCAAGCGCGCGGTAGCCAAGCTCGGCCGCGCGCTCGAACAACTCCAGCGCGGATGACGCGCCGCGCAGGAACGAGAACGGTGACAGGCAGTGCAGTTCGGCGTAGTCGGGGAGATTCATGGCGCAGAGGTGTCGAACCGGAATTACGACGATGATTGCAGTGTGTCTGAACTGCTTCGCCTACACCAAGCTGCGCAGATGTTCGGCCCGATGCAATGTCATCGATCTTCCGGCAAGCGTTCGCCGCTCACTATCGTAACCCTGACAATATTTTCAGACGCCAGTCAGCGCTTCGCCCCATGCGCGAGCGCGAAATCAATCGCCGCGCAAACCGCGGTGGCTTGCGCGTCATTGCATTGCTCGGGTGTTGCGCGCGGGCTGTCCGGATAGACCTCGGTGGTTGTCGTGTACGGCGCGTTGGTCACGCCCGCACATAGACCGAGGGGTTTGAACGCATAGCGAATCACGCCCGGTGAATAGACGGTCGAGCCGATGATCTCACCCTTGGCGTCGGCCGGTGCAATGTGGGTTACCTTCTCGACCGCAGCGATAATCGCTTTCTGAAATTCGGGTTGCGGGCTGTCGGCATCGTCAACCAGATAGAAGCCATCGGGTATCTCTCCGGGTTCGTAGTCCTTTCCATCGCGCGCAGAAAGTGCTGGGCGGAATTCGGATTCATCGGTGTCGGTGGTTTCGTGAAGATCAACATGCACGAGCACGCGATCCAAGATCGGCGCGACGAGTTTCATCAATGCGGCTGATTCCTGGGCCGGGCTGTTGGCGCGGAACGAGCGGTTCGGATCGATCGCATCGCGATTCCAGCGATGGATCATTTCGTAAGCCCACGGGCTCACACACGGCGCGACGATCAGGTTGACGCGCCCGGCATAGTCGGCGGCGTGATGATCGAGAAACTGCAAAGCGCCATGCACGCCACTGGTTTCATAACCATGCACGCCGCCGGTCACGAGGGCGATCGGCAGCGCGCCATTCCAATCGCGGCTGCGGATAGCAAACAGCGGATATCTGTCGGCGTGATAATCCAGACGAGCGTACTCCTCGACATCGAATCGCGCGCGCAGTCGATCGATTACGCTCAAGACCTGGTCCGCGTAGCTTCGCTGGATGGTCCGCCGCGACAGCCAGGCGGCTTTTTCCGATTTACCCCAGGCAACGCCGGGTGTACCGATTGGGTAGGGTGCTGTCTCGGTCATGAGTTCGTTCGCTCTGTCGGATCATTGACGAATAGGGCGACACTTTAGCATCGCCCTGCTGGGCGAGAGGGTCAGTCCCTCGACCGGAGACAATGCATTCGAGCTTCCTGTGGTCGCAGCGGCGGCTCCCTGTTGAGCGACTCCATTCGCTACGACTTTGCTTTCTCGCGTAGGCGTTCGATGATTTTGGCGACGTCCTCACGGTAGCTCTCGGCATCGCCGTATTCGGCAAACTCGTTGTAGCGCGGATGCGCACCGACAACTTTTCGTGCGTGCTTGATCGGGCACCAGAATTGCTCGGTACGCGAACCAATTTCTCGCACATAACCCACCACGCCATTGGCGTAGGAGCAATACGCGCAGTTGAGCTTTTCCAGCGCATTGAGATAGGCGAGATAGCGGCGATCAAAGATAAGGTAGTCGCGACGCTTCACCCTGGTAATGCCGTATACGGGAAAACAAACGAGTTGGTAAATCGACACGAACAAATCCAGCAATGCAAACGGAACAATCAGCAAATAGATAAGCGGTGCGGTCAACGCAATCAGTGGCCTCGCGCCAACAATGTAGCGCAGCAAACGCGTTTTCATCTCGCGGTGCCGCTTCAGCACCGCCTTTTCGAATTCGATCCGCCCATCCTCGATGCGCACGTGCAGCGCGGCGCGCGCGAGAGCCATCTGCACCTCAAGCTCCTCTTCCATGGTCCGGATGCCGTGCAGCAGTTCCTCAATTTTCGAATTCATTTAGTTTCCCTTTGCCGGAGATGACTCGAAGCAACCTGCTCGTCATCAGCCGTCGATTGCCGCAAACGCGGCCATCACTTGCCATGCCCGATCATCGCTACGCGCGTGCGGTGGCTCGAACGCCTGGTCTTGCGCCGTCGGCGGAATCGAGAAGTCGATGTCTCGCCCATTTTTTGTGCGCGATCGTGTTGATCCCGACAAGCCGACCTCGCAGATCAGTCAATGGCTTGGCGCTGATGACGGCATTGATCCGAGCATCGGTATGCGACGACGGTCCATGGCTCGCGGGCGCTTTGCGGGATGACGCGCCGCGCGCAGGCCTGACTCACGATCCGTCGCGCGTCTTTGCAGAGCGGCGCTGATAGCGCGTGCGCAGGAGATGATCCCAGAGTGAGGTGGTCACGCCGAAATTGGCGTCTGGATGATGATGGTGAATGTGATGGTTCGCGGCCCACTCTCGCAACCACGAATAGCGGAATCGCTTCGCGTGCATGAGGTAGTGGCTCAGGCCGTAGGTGACATAGCTGAAGGCAATCGCGCCGCTCAGAAGGCACGCGTGGCTGCGTGGCATGGCCAGGGCGAACAAGGCCGTCAAGCCAAGCAAAATTGCCGAGGGAAGGAAAAACGGCAGGGCGTCGTAGCCCTTGGGATTCAGGTGATGGGCATCGTGTCCGCGTCGATACATCGAATCGGGACCATGAAACACCCAGCGATGAAACAGGTATTCGATGAAGCTGAAGAAGATCAAACCGGTCATGACGGTTAAAAAGGCGGCCAGCCAAGAGCCGCGGTGCAGACTCACACCCGCGCCGAGCAAGGCCGTCGCCAGGCTTCCGGTGAACGCGAACTCGAGCCAGTAGTTGGCTCGCGTCGTTGACATGCGAATGATGCCGTTAAGAACGTCAGAGGCAAACGTGCGCAGCGCAGAAAACAGGTCGATACGTCGACGTGGAATCGAGGGTTTGCGCGAATCGTTCAAAAGTGCGTCCAGATCAGGCTAGGGCGGGGCATGGCGAAACCAATCCGCGCCAAGTCAGGCGCGGCTACGCATTGTGGCAAAATGTTGAGCCTGTTGCCGAAATCGCTTGACCGAACGCATCAAGGTCTGGCTCGCGAGCCAGCAACCACGCCATTTTGACTCCCTCCGAGCAGTTCCGCAAATCGCCCGGCAGGCCGAAGATACGCGAACAGCGCGCGACGGGATGTGTTGCGGTCGACCCTCAGGCATGATCCACGCACCAGCAAGCTGCCGCAACGGGGAGACAAATGCGCGTTTCATTGCTGATCCTGGCCCTGATGGCGATGACTTTCGGTGCGCCTGCGCAATCAGCCACCCGAGGCGATTCCTCAGCAAAGGCTGAAACGGTCGAAACTCCGGATGTGGCGCCTGCCCCCGATCGCGCAGAAGGCGATGGCCCATATAGCCAGCTGATCCTGCGCGGCGTGACCGTGATCAACGGCACCGGCAGCCCGGCTTTCGGTCCTGCCGATGTGGTCATCGAGGGCAATCGCATCGTCGCGGTGCAATCGGTGGGCGCACCGGGTTCGCCGATCAAGCCTGAAGATCGACCGCAGCTCAAGCCCGGCGGGCGTGAAATGGATCTCGCCGGTCACTACGTGATGCCCGGCCTGATCGATCTGCACGGCCATATCGGCGGCAAGGAGCAAGGCGTCCCGGCCGAGTACGTCTACAAGTTGTGGATGGGCAACGGCATCACCTCGATCCGTGATCCGGGCTGCGGCAACGGCATCGATTGGTGCGTCAGCGAGGAGCATCGCAGTGCGAAAAACCAGATCACTGCGCCGCGCATTTTTCCCTACGTGTTTTTCGGCCAGGGCCGCGACACACCGATGACCAAACCGGAAGAGGCGCGTCAATGGGTGCGCGAGATGAAAGCCAAGGGCGCGCTCGGCATGAAATGCTTTGGTTACCGCCCGGATATTCTTGAGGCCGCGTTCGATGAATTGAAGAAGCAGGGCATGCAGAGCGCCTGCCATCATGCTCAGCTCGATGTCGCGCGGGTCAACGTGCTGACCACGGCGCGCTGGGGCCTGACCACGATGGAGCATTGGTACGGCCTGCCCGAAGCGTTGTTCGACGATCGCACCGTGCAGGACTATCCGGCTGCCTACAACTACAACAATGAGGCTGATCGATTCGGTCAGGCTGGTCGCCTTTGGGAGCAGGCGGCGAAAAAGGGCAGCGAGAAATACGAGGCGGTGATCAATGAGCTGCTTTCACTCGATTTCACGATTGATCCGACCTTCACGATTTACCTGGCTGCCCGCGATCTCATGCGTGCGCGCCGCGCAGACTGGCATGACGAATACACGATGCCGTCGCTATGGGATTTCTATACACCAAATCGTGACAACCACGGCAGCTTCTTCTTCGACTGGACAACCGAGGATGAAGTCGCCTGGCGCGCCAATTTTCGGCGCTGGATGGATTTCGTCAACGACTACAAGAATCGCGGCGGCCGCGTCACGGTAGGTTCCGATTCCGGCTTCATCTACCAGCTCTATGGCTTTGGCACGATCCAGGAATTGGAATTGCTGCGTGAGGCCGGCTTCCATCCACTCGAAGTGATTCGCTCCGCGACGCTGAATGGCGCCCAGGTATTGCGCGCCGACGACCGCATCGGCACCGTTGAGCCGGGCAAGCTCGCCGATCTCGCCGTACTGACCGAAAACCCGCTCGCCAATCTCAAGACCCTCTACGGCACCGGGCACATCAAGCTCGATGCCGAGCGCAAGCTGCATCGCGTCGGCGGCGTCAAATATACGATCAAGGATGGCATCGTTTACGATGCCAAACAGCTGCTTGCCGACGTGCGCAAGATGGTCGCTGAAGCCAAGAAGGACCGAGGAATCACTGCATTGCCGCAGCCTTGATGGATGGGTTGGACGAAAACGCAAGGATGCCCGCATTTTTCGGCCAACCCGGGCGTGATCAACACCCTCAAGGATGATCGGGTCGGATACGCTTCGAACAGACATCGATGTGTTGCGCGGTGCCGCCAGCAACCAACTGAACAGTGCTGTGGCGCCTCAAACTTTC
>JBBQTY010000136.1:0-11257 GCA_038234445.1 Lysobacterales bacterium | reverse complement strand
CGGCAAAGCCGTTGGCGGAGATCACAGCTTGCCTGAGCGAGCCGGCACCACTGTCGGCGTTGTTGGTGACGCTGATCACGCTGGCGTTGTTGATCGAGGACTCATAGGCACCAATGTCGACGCGCGTGCCAATCAGACGCGACCCGGCCGGGCCATCGAGATCCTGACTCGGAAACGCGATGCCGACTTGCGCCGCTTGTATCGGGGTCAGGCCGGTATTGACTGCCGCGGAAACCGGCGCGGCCTCATGCAGGCGATAGTCGCCGGCAGCTGCATTCATGAACCCCGGGTCGCTGGTAATGACGCTGCCAGTTTCAATAACCATCGGATCGGAGATGAAGACGCTGTACAGGTTGTTTCGCAGAACCAGTGCGGCATTGCTCTCGTTGTCGATGCTCAGATCACCGAGGCAGTTGTCCGACTGGATAATGTTATGGTCGATCTTGCTGTTCGCCGCTGACGACCTGATTTGGACAGCAGTGTTACTGCTGATTGAGCAATGCACATTTGCGAACGTATTGAATGCAAAAATAGGCGTCGAGTCGCCGTTGAAGTAGCTGAGGACCACGGGAATCCCAAATGAGTCTCCACCGGAATCCAGATTTGCGAAAAGGTTGCCCTCCACGGAATACACCGCGGCATCGCTTGAAAAGATGGATGTCGCCCCGCCCTGACGAAATGCATTGAGCCGAATTCGGATCCGATCGGTATTGGGACAAATATCGAACGCCCCGCAACCCGGCTCATAGAGCTGCCAGTTACGGAAATGACGAAACGTGAGTCCCTCGATCACGAACTCTCGTTGATCGCCCTCGAAGTTGAACGTTCCATCGGTCGCGCCATTTTCGGCATCGAGCACGGTATTGGCCGCATTGAGCGTGTGTGAGGTGCAACCCGCATTCCAACCGCCGGTAAGCGTGAAGGTCTTGTCGTCCTTGTTACCGCCGGGATTGAAATTGAGGCCGCCCGGGACCGCGTAGGTGCCGGTAGGGACGCGGATTTCCTGGATCGTGCCCTCGTTTCCATTATTGGCGTTGGCAATTGCGCCGCGCAGCGAGCAATCCGCGGGCGCCGAAGTGCAAAGACCGTTCTGGATATTGGCTGTCGTGTCGACGCAGTAGGTCGCAGCAACCGCGTGCTCCGCTAGTGTGAGCCCCGCAATCAGCAATGCCGTTAACGTCCAATAGCGGGGACTCGACTCCATTCCGCTGGACGCAGGTTCCGCGCGCAAGGGCCACCGCAGGACAAGGAAACCTGCAACGCCCGATCGCCATTTGTTAATGTTGAAAAAAGCCATGCCGCGCATGTGACTCCCTCGATTCGCGATTTCGGGAATCACGCTCGACACCCGTCCAACTATGAATCCCGGGACGGCAGATAAAGATGACATCGGTGGCGAATTCGCGCGGTACAGGCGCCGGAGGAACCGACATTGTTGATTCGGCCCTTTAACCGTACGACTTTGCTTTATGCGTTCTCCCGATGGCCGGAGAAGCTGACGACAGACTGATGACGAGTCCAAGGATGGACGACATAGAGCTGTGTACGAGGCAGTCGCCTAGGGTATGGGCGGGCAAAGTCCGATATAGCTGCGTATCAAGAAAAGCACCACCTTCATCCCCTTTCGGGATCTTCTTCCGCCAGCAGGAGAAGGCTACTCTGCAACACGTTGACGAAATTCCTACCCAGCAACCGCTGGAATCTGCGACAGTCGGCGAATGGGCGCTATCTTCACGATCGAATTCGCCACATAGCCTTGTTCCGCCGCCGAGTCCCGTGGAGGTGATGTGCTGGATAGCATCGACATTGCGCTGTGCCGACAAAACGAACTGTTGCAAGGATGCAACGATCCGATGACGGAATCCGCCGTGGCGAAATCGAAAATCAATGCGATGACCTGCAGCAGTGGCCCCTGCGCACTCACCGGAATGCGGCTAGCGGAAACGCTGGGCATATCGTTCAAGATGAGGCGTTTGTTGATCGCGATGCTGTTGAGTTGTGTGAGCGTTCCGGTTGCGGCGGTCGATATCGCGGTGCGCGATTCACAGACCGGTGCACCGGTAGAGGCGAGACTGACGGCGAAGTCGCTGTCGAATCCTTCCGTGACCGAGGCAACGCAAACGCTCTCGGATGGAATTATGCAAGTCTTGCCACTCGCCGTCGGTCGCTGGCAACTCGATCTGAGCGCCGCTGGCTATCGAGATCTGCAAACCACCGTCGAAAGTGGTGGCAACGACGTGCCCCCGCTGACAATCCTGCTTGATCCGATCGCGCCGTCAGCATCATTGATCGAAGTCGAGCGTCTTGCCGGGAACGATCCTGCGCACGCCTGGCTGCATGGCTACGTGCGTCGGGTGGACGACGCCATGCCTATCGTGAATGCGCGTATCAGCGCCGCCGGCTCCCGGACGGTCAGCGATTTGAACGGTCACTTCGTGCTCGATCTGGGCGAGGTGACTGAACATGACACCTCGTTGGCTGACTCCTTCGAGCTCCTGGTCGAAGCCGATGGGTTTGCTCCCCATGCCTTGACTCGCCTGCTTCGAACCGCCGGCCTGCAACAGCGATTGGTATCGCTGGGTAATGGCGCGCCGGCTTTTCGAGTCAATGAGATCGGCGCTCGCGATCAGCGACTGTCGACGCCGCTGATCGCGATGGATCAATCACCGGCCATGGTCACGCAGCCGATGAGCGGCGCGGCTACGCTTCTCGCACCGCCATTGACACCGCCGGCAAGCATCCGTGTTGGCTATGCCGATCTCGCCTGCACCACTCCGTGTTGTACCGCTTCATGCAGCAACGTCTGCACGCTGTCGCTGGAAACCTATGTGCGGCGTGGACTGGACAGCGAATGGATCGCCAGCTGGAACACGCAGAGTCTGCGTGCGGGCAGCATTGCCTATCGCAGCTATGGCACGTGGCGCGTGCAAAACCCGATACGGGCAGAGTTCGATATTTGCTCCAGCGCCTGCTGTCAGGTCAATGATGCCGGCACATCCGCCAGTACGGACGCGGCGGTGGCGCGTACCCCAGGCATCCTACTCACACGCAACGGCAGCTCGGCGTCCTCGGCGGAATACTCGGCGGAAAACAACAGTTGGGATGATCCAAACGATGGCCTGTCGTGCAGCAATGCCGATCTGTCCTGCGGTAACGGCAACGTGGGATCTCCGGCTACTGGCTGGCCGTGCCTTGCCGACGCGGTAGCTCTCAATCGCGGCTGCTTCGGTCACGGGCGCGGCATGTCGCAATGGGGCACGCAGCGCTGGGCCATCGATGCCACGCAGCGGCGCTGGAAGTGGATCGTTGATCACTACTACAACGATAACGGTAACCAGACCGGCGCAGGAACCGGCCAGCGCAACGCGCAGATGACCTCGCCGCTCGTGCTGGCAAGTCTCAGTGTCACGCCATCGTCGATCGCGCCAGGGGGCAGCGTATCGATTTCGGCCATCGCTACCAACGCAGCAGGAGCGGAGCACGCGCACCTGATGATCGGTGCCAGTTTGTATCGCAGCGGCGTGGGCTATCTGGACGACCCGAGCAACGACATCGTACTTTCGCTTGCGGCGGGCAGCCACCCGATTCAGCGTGACTTTGACGTACCGCTGATGGCATCGGTTGGCAGCTATGACGTACTTCTCTCACTGTATCTCGACGTGGACGAAGATGGCTCGATATCCAGCGCCGACCAGGCGATGGCGTTGTTGCGGGCAGACGGCGCGCTAACCATCGCGGCGCTGGCTGATCAGATTTTTTTCGACGGCTTCGAAATATCTCCCTGAGCCCTCACGGCATCGGCGCGCATTATCGAAGCCGGCGAGCGAAGTAATAACATGTAAACGTCTGCAGTTTGCTTACTCGGTTTTTCATTGATTTCCGAAAGGCGCGGCCAACGAATTCCGTCATTCTATCGTTGCCGATCTGAATTCCTCATCCCACACCAGTGCCCTCCTTCGTATCAACCGCATCAAATCGTAAATGTAACCTTGCCTCTTGCGTCATCTTTCAGGCGCTTGGCAGTCCTTCTGCATTGCGAGTTGCGACAGGCGCTTGGTGCGTGGATTGCTCATGCTTGATGCAGCGATGTCAGCGCTTTCGCCAGTCAACTTGCGTGATTCGGCGACGTACGCATCGCCCGCGACTTTACCTTTCGCCTCGATCTGCGCCTGGTTCGCGGCGATTGCAGGCGCGGTGACTGCGCTCGGTACAAACGGCGCGACCGCCGCGAGAGCCTGATTTGTGGCCACGTTTGGTGCCAGCGCCGCGGCGGCCTTGGTGCCGTGTCGCTCATTAAGCGTTTCCATGTCGTGGAGGCTCTTCTGTCGACGCGCCACTTCCTCGTCGGAAATGTGCATCTCGGCGGTGACGGCCTGAAGCTCATCAAAGATCTCGGCGCAGGTCATGGCCTCATCGCCAGGCCGGTGTGTGCTTGGATCATCCACGGCAAGCTGCAACATCTTCCTGCACGACTCCACCGTCATCGGTGCGCTGGGCATGTTGGCAAACGCATCGCACATGGCAGGATCGACAGCCGGCATTGCTGTTTGCGCGCCCTGGCCGGTTTGTGCAGAAACGCCGCTTGCCAGCAACATCAGAACTACCGCTATGGGAATCGCGTTAGACATGGCACTACTCCTTTTGTACGAGTATTGGTTGACGCTGGATCGCCGCGCAGCACAAGCTTGCCGGGGAATCGTAGCGCGAAATACGCGCAGCGAAAGTGACTGGATTGCACATTTTTCAACGCGCCCTTTGCCAAGCCATCAATGGTCCCAGTGTGCACCTGCTGTCCTATCCCGCGTTAATCTGCCCATCCTTTCTCCACGCCCTGCCCCGCAAGACCAATTGGGTATTCGCCGACGACTGCCCGATCGTCATCAAGGACATTCGATTGCGCGTGCCAGACCACGCTCAGGTGCACGTGACATTCACCGGGGCGGGGTAAATCGGGACGCAAACAATTCCGCAACCTTTTTACGCCGCTCGTCAGCGATTTCCTGCAGACGTACCCAGCGGGTTGCACCGCTGCGCCCCTATCGTGCCGTTGTTGCTTTTCCCATCAGCATGGCGACTTGCAAACAAAAGACGTATGGTTCGCGCTCCCATCAGCAGGCTCACCATGGCAAAGCAGAATTCATTTCCACAAGCGGGTTTTCTGCGCGAGCTGGAGCTGCTTGTCGAGTCTGCTTGCGGCACTGCGCACGCATCGCTGCCTCCCCCGCTGGCACATATGCTTCTGGCATCCGATGGAAGCGGCGCGGCAACGCCAGACGCGGCTCACCTTATCCAACTGCTCAAAGCACGCAAGGCGATGCTGCAGGCGGCCTTGGACACGGAGCTGGCTGCCGATGAGTTGCGCCGATACCAGAAGTTTTCCAAGCCGGGCCCGCCATCACCACATATCGTATTTCTGCGGCAGAAACAGGCAGCGGCCCGACACGCCAGAAATCAATCAAAGCAGTCCTTCATCAAGGCAGCCGCGGCGTTCGTGAGGGACGCCGGTATCAAGTTTTCGCCGCGAGTGTCTCTCGAGGTATTCGCCATCAAGTGGATCGATGCCAACGTGCCCGCGGAGTTTCCCCCGTCGGCCTAGCTGCGGTGGCTTGCACTAAATCGGGGCCATCAACCGAGAAATTAACGGGTTCGGTGTGAATACAAAATTGTCGACCAAAAAAATTGACTCCAACCCTATGGATCCGTTGCCATCCGAACGTTTCGGAAACCAAAATGGATCACCCGCACCACAGCACGTTGTTCTTCAGAGTCGGGTTGATACATGGCTTGTTGCTAGTCGCAGAACTTGGCATCGGCAGCGGTTCGCCGCGTTTCCATAGGCCAAGGTGGCTCTGAATATTGGGCATTTCCGCATCGATCACTGCCAGCGGATTTCCATCGTTGTAACGAGTGGCGCTTAGGTAACGAAGTACTTGATGGTAGTCGCCTGCGGACGAAAGTGAGTTTACGACGATCCAGTAGCCATACGGAGGTTGCTGTTGCGGCTCGGCCGAGATCACGCTTCCTCGAAGCGTTCCGTCAGCGATAAACCGAGTCTCCTGGTTGTTGTTGTGGCCCGTGGTTTTGACAAAGACGCGCCGGAACTGATCACTGCGAGAGTCGTAACGCGCCAACTGGGTCGCAACGACCTGGTCCCCATCGCCCGAATACAAACTGCCGGTGACGAGCATAAGGAGCGGCACGCCTTTCGGGCCAGCTGGATAGACGACCTTGGCGGTGAGCAGGTAGTGCGGTTCCCACGCATTGGTATTCTCGCCCTTTCTAGCGCGAAGCGGCGGCGTGACCGGGTCCGACGCGCATGTGCCTGATAGACCCTTTTGCAGGCATATCGTGAGTGCGCCAGGCGCATCGTTGTCGCCGTAGTCCTTTACCGATTCACTCTCTGTCACCACCAAACGCCACGGCGATCGAGTCCCGAACGGCTTTGCCAAGTCAAGCACAGTACTCTGCGAAATTTGGGTCGCTGTTCGCGATTCGGCCGGATTCTCCGCAATGGCATGAAGGCTCGCTGCCCCTGCCCCCATCGACATCATGAAGTGGATCCATGCGCGCACAGCCGCTCCTGCAGTCGAGCCATAGTGGGCCGGTATGGTAGGCCAAAAAAGACTCTAGCTTCTCGCACCAACCAAGAAATCTGCCGGGTAACACTGCGCGATTTTGGATCCCCCGGCAACGGCTGCTAGCCCTTGTATGTCTCGTGCGCTGTCGTAACGAATCCCTCGCTCGACGCGGCAACCGGGAGGATGCTTTTCCATGCCGCTTTTTTTCGGCAGGTTTTTGCGTCCTGCAAAACCTGCATTCCTCACATCCATGAAAGTGCTGGACGCTACAAATGTCAGGCCCTACTCGGTGAAGCCACCGTACTCACCGGCATGAGCTACGTCGATTTGAGTCCGATTCGCGCGGGCATAGCCGACAATCTGGAATCCTCATCTCACACCAGCGCCCTCCTTCGCATCAACCGCATGAAGGCGAGCACAGGCGCTGCGAAAGCGCGACTGGGTCCACTCAATTCGAATGAACGGGTCGCCTTCCTTCCGATCAGCATTGACGATACTCTCGACCTGATCGACTGGACTGCTCGCCTGATTCGTCCATGCAACCACGGCAAGGTTGCCGCCAGCGAACCGCCGATCCTGCGGAATCTCGGACTCACCCACTCGCACTGGCATCAGCAGATGCTCCGTACCGAGACCCGATATTGGCGCGCCATTGGCAGCGCGCAATCCCTGATCGAGAAAGCTGGAGCCATAGGTCAGCGCTGGTTGGCATGCGGGCCCCGATAAGATCGGATGAGCCCGAAAGCTCGAGATCACGGTGGGAAGTGCAAGCTGCTCTGCTTGATGGGTTTCCCGGCGGGTGTTCCCTACCTGCTGCGTCGCGGAATCATCCACGTCTTTTTCCGAAATCCATCTGCGTTAAATATAAAAAGGGCACCCTTCACTCCTGGCCTCAGTCGCAATCGAGACTGTGGGTGCCCCGGTTTTTGCCCTTCGATCAGCGTCAATACGCCAGCGACTTCAATCGAAGCCGTCCTTGAAAATCGTGTCGGACTTTTCATAGGCGCCGATGTCGCAGTTGCTGCCGAATGAGCGGCCGATGCCGCGCTGATCGACACCGCCGACCGACGCACTGTTGCAGCCAACCGCGAGGCCTGCATCGATCGCGGGGCTCCCTGAGAGCAAGGCATGGGTCAATGTATCGCCGCCGTTGTCGGCAAGTACATCGAGAAGCACGTTGATGCCGGTGAGATCGCCCGGCTGATTGAGCCCGACGCAGGTGGTGTCATCGGACAGGTTGTGTCCAAATGAAACGATGGCCGGGTTGTCCAGCGAAACCGTGCAGTTGTCAAAGCCGGGCGTGTTGATGATGCTATTCTGCAAAGTCAGATCGCCGTATTTGTAAAGGTCTTTGCCGGTTGGATTGTTGGCGAGCGTGATGTTAGTTGCGATCATGTTGCCGAGCGCGTCTAGGTAGATCCCCCCGCCGGCACCCGCCGCGTTTTTGCTGATCGTGACGTTGCCCAGGGTCGTCGTGCCGGGGCCAGTGACCCACAATCCGCCGCCCTGGTTGTCAGCGATGTTGTTGGTGAACAGCGTGCGCGTAATAGTCGAATTGCCGGTGCTGTGCAGCCATAGTCCTGCTCCGTCTGCGTTCGTCACACCGTCCTCAAAGCGGCTGCGGTCGATTTCCGCGTAGTTGGTGACATATGCGCCGCCACCTTTCAGGGTGGCGTTGTTGCTCATCAAGCGCACGCTTTGGAGGTGAAGGATCTGCGCATAGATGGCACCGCCACTGGCGGCCGAGTTTGATACGAAGGCGCTGTTGGACACGACGGTCCCAATGACGGTGAAGATGGCGCCACCTTGCGCAGCCATGTTTGACTCGAATGAAGCCTGCTGGACCTCTACAGAGTTCGCACGGATCGCGCCACCGTCGTTTGTTGCCGTATTGAATTTGAACGCGCCACCGGTTATGTGGGGTTGCGCCGTGCTGCCCATGCAAATCGCACCGCCGTTAGCGGCCGCGTTGATCATGAAGTCCGATTGGCTGATCTCCAGTGACGTGCTGGAGGAACTGAAGATCGCGCCGCCTTGACCATCGGCCTGGTTGTCGGAGTATTGCGCGTTGTTGCTGACCAGAAGGCCGTAGCCCGCAATGAGCACGCCACCGCCATCACCTGTGGATCCGTTCAAACTGATCTTGCTGTTGTTCTGGACAAAGAAGGTGCCATCGATGTTGTAGATGCCACCGCCACTGGGTGCCGCGTTGTCCATCACGCTTGAATGGTCGAGCACAACCGAGTGGTTGGCATCGTTGAACAACCCGCCGCCACCAATCAAGGTGGCGACATTGTAGTTCAGGGTACTGTCCGTGATCGTGACGTATCCACTGTTGTAAATCCCGCCACCGGAATTGGCGGAATTGGCGGTGACGCTCATGCGCGTTAGCGTGAGCGCGCCCGAATCGTTGAAGATGCCCCCACCCGCACCATCGATGGTTCCACCGGAGACGACAAGGTCGACGAGATCGACATTGGCGCCGTGCACTTCCATCACGCGTTCACCCGCTACCAGCTGATGGATGACCGGCGCCGTGCCAACGCCGCCTACCGAACGAATGCGCAGACCAACGCCGTCAACCAACGGTTGGGCGACGATATCGAGATCGCCCTGGGCATCTCCGTTTCCGGCGATGCTCAGGTTATAGATGGCGGACATACTCAGCACGATGACATCGGTCAGGGTCGCAGAGCCCGCGGGACATTCGCCGGAAGCGGAGCTGAAAAGCGTATTGTTGTTCGCGTTCGACAGCGCCTCGCGCAGCGAACAGGCGTGATCCAGCGCGTCGATCACATCCGCAGCCGTGGTCACAGTAATCGTGTTTTCCGGGTCACCTGCGCTCGCATGGTGAGCGGCTGCGCAAAGTGTCGCCAACAGCACACCGCTTATAAGGGAATGGCTACGCTTCATGACCTTCTCCGTTGATCGGCGGTGGGCCAGTTGCCCAGACCGCAGAGCGCCACGCTAGCGCCTTACCCTCACATACGTAGCGGAGCGGGGTCAGGGATCACATCAATTTGCGAAAATTGCCGGGCGGGCCGTTGCGCGATCCAACGCCGATTCAATGCCCAGATTCACCGCCGACCCAGTTGCCAATTTTGCAGAGCCGCGTTGGACACGACAGCATCGACAAACCGGGACATCGACAATTTCGAAGTTTGCCTACTCGGGGTTGTCAGCGATTTCCTGCAGACGTACCCAGCGGGTTCCGCCACTCTGATGGACCGACGACCGTTCGCAGCTTCCTTGTTGATTAGGAAGCGCCAGACATCAATCACCACATCTCGCGATGCGTGCGACGGGCGTAGTCGTGCGGCGTTGACCCCTAAAACGGAAAGTCATACGAGCACCGCCGTCACCGGCGTGCGCCTCGCAGCAGCGCTCGGCATCAGTGAAAGGTTCTGGCTCGGCCTGCAGGCAGACTGCGATCTTGAAGGAGCACACCGCTCACTCGGCAAGGCTGTTTATCGGATTGGACGGATCGCTGTGTTCTGCGGAGAAAGGAGCTAACCCGTGAAATCAACACCACCGATTTTGCTACAAAAATACACCCTGAAGCCGTAACCCAGTCGGCCGTTGCGGGCGACTGGATTCACCAAACCTTGCCGCCATCACGGCGACAAGGATTGCTTGTGGCTGGGAGAGAATCTCAAGGCAAAACGACATGGAAATACACATCGAACTGAACTGACTCATGGAACATGTCGGCCCCACCGGGCGCCATGGTCAGATGGCCTGTGAGTTGTCCGTCGGCGATCTTCATGTCGCTCGCATTTACCAGGCCCGTACCACCCAAACCTTGACCCTTCATAGCGGTGTGCGAAAACGTCGAACCGATCACCTCCCACGCGTCACCGTTCTTGTGTAGCTGGATCACAACGGCATTGCCGAATTTGCCATCTTTCGCGCTGAAGTCAGGATTTTTGTCCTTGCTGGCTGCTTGCTCGCTGAAGATCAGGAAAGTCGTGGGGTCTCCGGCAAACTCCCTGCCCGTTTGCGCCATTGCGTGCGTCAGAGTGGCCGGTGTGCCGTTGACGACATAGGTGCCCTGCACGCCATTCGCGGCGTAAGAATGGGACCATGCAACGGCAAACAAGACGAGAATTGAAATACAAATTGAACGAACCATGAGCGTGCTCCGTACTGAGAAAGGTTCAAGGGGCGAGCATTGGCGCCACGCCCTTTTCACTTGAACGGTTCAATGCAGCAAATGCGAACGGCGCGAGTTGCAAGTCTGCTGAAAACGCTGGAGCGGGTACACGGTGCACGCGTTTACTCGTAACGAAACCGGCGAAACCGCGCGAAACCGAGACCTCCACAAATCCGCAGTTCGCCTGCGCAGTAGGTCAGCGATTTCCTGCAGACGCGCCAGGCGGGTTGCACCGCTGCGCCCCTATCGTGCCGTTGTTGTTTTTCCCATCAGCATGGCGACTTGCAAACGAAAGTCGTATGGTTCGCGCTCCCATCAGCAGGCTCACCATGGCAAAGCAGAGTTCATTTCCACAAGCGGGTTTTCTGCGCGAGCTGGAGCTGCTTGTCGAGTCTGCTTGCGGCACTGCGCACGCATCGCTGCCTCCCCCGCTGGCACATATGCTTCTGGCATCCGATGGAAGCGGCACGGCAACGCCAGACGCGGCTCACCTTATCCAACTGCTCAAAGCACGCAAGGCGATGCT
>JBBQTY010000135.1:0-11275 GCA_038234445.1 Lysobacterales bacterium | reverse complement strand
ATAAAATTGATGAAGACCGGCGGCATTTCGAATGCCATCCGCATCGCCGACATCGCCGAGATGTATCAGGTCGAATGCATGATCGGTTGCATGCTGGAAACCAGCATCAGTGTGGCCGCAGCCGTGCATGTGGCGGTGGCCAAATCGAGTGCGATCACCAAGATTGATCTCGATGGTCCGTCGCTGTGCGCGTTCAATCCAGTCGATGGTGGCGTGATTTTCAATGAATCGGAAATCACCGTGACCGATGCGCCGGGACTCGGCATCCGCGAGATTCGTGGTCTGGAACTGATCGCTTGAACGGAGCGCCACGGAGCGACATGTCACCGCTGCTGAAAATCCGTGCAGAACGCGATCAAATGTCCGCGATCGAAAGGCGCATTGCCGACTTCCTGCTTGAAGAGGGTCATCTGTTGCGTGACTACTCCTCGCAGCAACTGGCCAATGCGCTCAAGATCAGCCAGTCGAGCGTGGTCAAGTTCAGCCAGAAGCTCGGCTTCAAGGGCTATCCAGATCTCAAGTACTCAATTGGCGACGCGATCGCGCGCGGCGACGGCGGCGATGCCAATGCCAATGGCAGCAACGGTGAGCCTTCGCGTGAGGATATCCATTCGGTGCTGGCCGAAAATCTCTGGTACATGAAATCCCGCGCCGAGCAGGAAACCCGGCTGATCAATCCTTCGACGCATATTGATGCAATCGCCGGTTTGATCGGCAAGGCCGGCAAGGTCTTCATCATTGGCCTTGGCGAGGACGGAATCCCCGCGCGCGCTTTCGCGATGCGGTTGTCGCTGCTCGATATCCTGACCGTGCATCATTTCGACGCCGTGTTGATGACCGCGAGTATCGCCACGGCAACCAAGGCTGACGTCCTCCTGGTGTTTTCCGAACTCGGCCAGCAAAGCCATTTGTGCAAGATCAGCCGCCAGTTTCGCGAGCGCCACGGCAACGTGATTTCGGTGACCCGGCACTCGGCCAATCCGCTGCGCAAGCTCGCCGACCATTCGCTGCTCGTATCCGCGCATGATGAGCGCGCACATATCGAACCGCTGATCTACCAATCCGCCTTGCGCCATCTGCTCGACATGATCTTCGTGCTGCTCTGCGAAAGCGGCACGCATCGTCTCGAACAACTGTCATCAAACCTTGAGCGCATTCAAAGTTTGATGGAGCCATGAGGGGCCGTGAATGGGGAATCGGAAGTCGGGAATTGTAGGAAGCGGTTTCTGTCGCTTGTCCCCGCTTGGGGGCGATGCTCCAAATCAACAACAAAGTGAGAGTTATGCTGAATTCGAGCCGAGAGGTTGAGCGATGATTAAGCGACCGGGATTCATCCTGCGCGGTCTTTGCATTGCGGTCGCTTGCTTGGCAAGTCTGATCGCACCCGCGGTGATCGCGGCAGATGCAGGCATTGTGGTTGCCCGTTCGGAACAGATGATTCTGGTCATCTCGCCCGACTGGAATAGCTCAAAAGCCAGGTTGCGCCGGTTCGCCCGCACCGAGAGCCAATGGACGCCGCTGGCGCCTGCGGTTCCTGTTGTTATCGGCAAATCAGGATCAGCCTGGGGGCTCGGCCTACATTCGCTGCAACCTGGCCTGCAGAAACGTGAAGGCGATGGACGCGCACCCGCAGGTATTTTTACGATCGGTCCTGCGTTCGGTTACGCGAAATCCGTATCGACTGCGCTTGAATACCAGGCGATGACAGAACAGGACTATTGCATCGATGTCAGCGGCTCGCCGCTTTACAACCTGATTGTCGACGCCGGAAAAGTCGGTCAGGAGGCGATCGTCGGATCAACCGAGCCGATGCGCCGCGATCTGCATGCCGGTGGAGACCAGCGCTACAAGCTCGGCTTTGTGATCGAGCACAACCCACAACATACGCCCGCAGGCGGCAGCTGCATCTTTGCACATTTATGGAAATCAGCGGATTCATCAACGGCCGGCTGCACCGCGATGACCGAGCCGCTCATGCGTGAACTGCTGGGCTGGCTCAATCCTGCGAAACACCCGCTGTTTGTGTTGCTGCCAAGCGCCGAATACGAACGGTTGCAGAACACGTGGCAGCTCCCTGATTTCGACATGGACGCGCCGCGTTGATAGCAGCCATGCGTGAAGCGAGAGCTTCCGAATCCACCTCGGTTGCATGCAAACCTTTGAAAGTACCCACTTGAGCCGAGCGACGTATGTCGAACACCGCAAGAATCCTGCTCGGCCTCTGTCTGGGCGCCGCCTCCGGCCTGACCCTCGCATGGTTCGATCCGGCGATGGCGAAAACGGCTGCGATCATTGTCCAGCCGATCGGTCGACTCTGGCTCAACGCCTTGCGGATGACGGTCGTGCCGCTGGTTTTGGCCCTGGTTATCGTCGGTGTCAGCGCAGCCAATGATGCCGCTGCATCGGGGCGGACGGCACGCCGGGCGATTGTTGTCTTCGCCTTGCTGTTGAGTGCCGGTGCCGCTATCGCCGCGGTCGTCGCACCGGCGCTTTTGTCCTTGTTGCCGCGTGATCCGATCTTGATTGAGCACTTGCGCGCGGCGATCCCTGCGGGCGGAGCTGCGGCCGCACCGGTCGGTCTGGCCGATTGGTTCTCCGCGATCATTCCCGCCAATGCCATCGCAGCGGCTGCGCAAAGTGCGATGCTGCCGCTGGTCGTATTTGCACTGTTTTTCGGTTTTGCCCTGACTCGAATCGAGGCCGAGCGACGCGTGCAGATGATCGGCTTCTTCCAGACCATCGCCGATACCATGATCGTGATTGTGCAGTGGGTCTTGTGGGTCGCGCCGCTCGGCGTTTTCGCCCTCGTCCTTGGTGTCTGTGCGACTGCGGGCTCCAGCGTGATCAGCGCGCTCGGCTGGTACATCGCGCTGCTCTGTGGGCTCTACCTGACCCTGATCGTGTTGCTCTATCCCGTCGCGGTCATCGCCGGCGGGGTCAATCTGCGTCGATTTGCGGCGGCGATCCTGCCGGCCCAGGTGGTCGCCGCGAGCACGCAATCCTCACTCGCCTCTTTGCCCGCCATGATCGAAAGCGCGCGGGGAGGACTCGGTCAGCCTCCAGCGGTCGTCGCACTCGTGCTGCCGATGGCGGTGTCATTGTTCCGCCTGACGAGCCCCGTGCAATACATCGGTGCCGCGTCATTCGTCGCGTGGATTTACGGTATCGATGTGCCGGCCGCGCAAATTGCCGCTGCCGCCGCACTCGCCGTGGTTATCAGTCTCGGCTCGGTGGGCTTGCCGGGCCAGGTCAGTTTCATGGCCACGACGATGCCCGTCACTTCGGCGATGGGCTTGCCGCTCGATCCCCTGGGCCTGTTGCTAGCCGTGGACACGATTCCCGATGTGTTCGCTACCGTCGGCAACGTCAGCGCGGATTTGACCGCGAGCAGCATTGTTGCCGCCGGTCATGCAGAACTGGTGGAAACGACAACCCGCTGATGCTGTGCAGTGGCCCCGGATCCGCGATGGATCAGATCGCCGGCCATTCGCGAAAAATAACGCAGATCGTGGTTTTGTCGAGCATGGCAAATTCGCGTGAGCCCCAAGGCTTGCACGAGACGGTGTTTGAGTTGGGATGCAGCAGGTGAGGGGATCGCGCCGACATCTCGGCAAAGATTTCATCGATGTTGTCGGTATCAATCGAGAGTTCCGGTCGGTCTAGCGCGGCGCACTCGGCGTTCTCGTAAAGATAGGCCTTGGCGCCATCACGCTCGATGACGACCAGTTGCGCATCCTGATAGCGAATGGCGAAGCCGAGTCCGTCAACGAAGAAATCCAGCCCGTCCTGCATGTGGGCATAGAAGATTTTCGGGATCAGGTTCTTGAACATGGAATCACTTGCTCAACCGGGCGGGACGGGTAAATGTGTTTCGCGGCGGAGGCATCGAGTTCGCACCGACGGTCGCCCGTCGATGCGAATGAAGAAGATCAGCTTCGCTTTCCGAAGGCGCCGAGCAGGCCTGCACCAGCCTGCAACATTTCGCCCATGCTGACTTCGCCATCACCATCGCTGTCGAGTACGCCGCTGAGCAAGCCGCCGACGCCGCTTTGCTGCAGGCGATGATTTTCCTGTCCGAGAATACCGCTGAGGCCATTGGAATCGAGGCCCTGCTTGCGCGTCATGTTGCCGAGCGCGGCCATGACGATGGGGGCAAGCATGGCGAGCAGTTGTGAGGCGCCCGCACCGCCAAGTCCACTGGTCTGACCGAGTCCCTGAGCGGCCTGATCGCGACGACCGCCGAAGATGTGGCCCAAAATCGCACCTCCGATACCGCCGGCGGCACTGCTGTTGGAAGAGCCGCCACCCAGAACCGAACCGAGGACATCGCTGATTCCGCCACCAGCACCACCGCCGCCGCCGCCGAGAACGGAACCAAGCAGCCCGCCGATATCAATTCCGGCATGATCGCGCTCGAGCGCCGAATGCAAAGCGGTCGCGCCCTGCGGTGAGGTGGCATTGCGCGCCAATCCACCCATCAACAAGGGCAGCGCCTGCTGGATCGCATCGCTGGCCTGGGCGGGATCGATTCCGAGTTGACTTGCAATCGACTCGATATGGCTTTGATCCATTTGTGAAAAAATGGCTGAGGTCAGTTCGCTCATGGCTGGGGTCCTGTGGGGTGAACTGCAAAACTATCACGGCCAACGCCGCCTGCGCGCTCGCGCAGGAACATAAGCGTCAAATATCGTGACGAGGTTTTACGGCAGCCGGATCCACGCTAGTCTCAGCCGCTATCCTGGATTTGCATGGGGTGGTGAGGTCATGAGCGATCTGGACGCGCAACTCGACGACTTGCACAGGCGCTATTGCGCATCGTTTGCGGAAAAACATGCAGCCATTGCGCAGGCGTGGTCAGCGCTTCGTGCCGACTGCCGTGATGTCGGGAATCAGGACAGATTGTTGAATCTCGTCCATCGTCTTTCTGGATCCGCGCAATCGTATGGTTACGTGGAGATCGGTCTGTTGGCTGCGGAGGTGGATGTCCTGCTCGATCGCGTGCGCGCCAACAAGGATCCAGCGCTGCGAAGTTCCGCGATGTGCGGCATGCTTGACCGATTGGCACCCCGGTTGGAGAAACTCCTCGCAGCACTTCAGGAGACTGTGGATCGCCAGCGGGCGGCGGCGGCTTCCGCTGACTGATCCGCATACGCGCGAAAGCTGAACCGAAAACGTGGAGGCGATTGGCGATGTGCGGAGGGGAGGGCTATCCTGCACGCCCTGTTTCTGGATCAACGCCATGCAACGCATCACTCCGGTTTCCCTGATTGGCGCTCCTACCGACATCGGTGCGGGTCATCGTGGTGCCTCGATGGGCCCCGAGGCCTTGCGTGTCGCCGGGATTGCCGAGGCATTGACCCAACGTGGTATCGAAGTGGTCGACCGCGGCAACCTGACCGGTCCGATGAACCCATGGGTCGGGCCAACTAACGGCTATCGTCATCTGGCTGAGGTCAAGGAATGGAATCGCCTGGTCATGCACGCCGTTGCCAGCGAACTCGCCCAGGATCGCCTGCCGGTCCTGCTTGGAGGCGATCATTGCCTCGCGATCGGATCGATTACCGCCGTGGCCAAACATTGCCGCGAGCGCGGCAAACGGCTGCTTGTACTTTGGCTCGATGCGCACGCCGACTACAACACCAGCCAGGTTACGCCATCGGGCAATATCCATGGCATGCCGGTTGCCTGCCTATGCGGGCTTGGCCCGCGTGAATTGACCGAACTCGGCGGCAGTGCGCCGGCGATCACTCCCGATTGCATCCGCCAGATCGGCATCCGCTCGGTCGACACCGGTGAGAAAAAACTCGTTCGCGACGCTGGGCTCGATATCTATGACATGCGCTACATCGATGAGATCGGCATGAAGCGCGTCATGGAAGAGGCTTTGGCCGACATCGATGACAACACGCATGTCCACGTCAGTTTCGACGTTGATTTCCTCGATCCCGGCATCGCGCCCGGCGTCGGCACGACCATTCCGGGTGGCCCGAACTACCGCGAAGCGCAGTTGTGCATGGAGATGATTGCCGATCGTGGCGGCATGGGTTCTCTTGACATCATGGAGCTCAATCCGGCTTTTGATGACCACAACCGAACCGCCGTGTTGTCGGTCGATCTGGTTGAAAGCCTGTTCGGCAAGAGCACCTTGATGCGTGATTGACGTCGGATCCGGCTTGCCAACGCGCGCAAACTGCTGGTTTCTGACACATTTCGGAGCTCAAGCCGTCCTTGTGGAAGTGCCGGCGCCGTTTCTATGCCGTATTGAATGCGTTTTGCGGTGGCATGCGGATTGCTTGGTTTATTGGTGATACGTGGCTGGGCCTTCTCCGAAAGCGTGATCAAACTCTGGTGGCACAGCGCCGGGTTGTGATCAGCCACGGCGCGGCGCAGCGGAATCGGGCAGGCGGTGTCCGTGCACGTGAAGGAGAAGGCGGGCGCATTCGATGTTCCTCCGCGGTAGCCAGGATGATAAAAACCTCGCGGCGCTCAACGCGCCGCAACGGTCGCTTGCTGCCATTGGAAAATGCGTTGCAATTCTCGCGCTCTCAATCGCGATGGTCGTTTTCATCGGTGGCGATCGGCATGTTTTCGGACCACCACTGATTGCCTTGTTGTTGACGGCGCTGGTCGCCATCGTCCTGGTTTCCTTGCGCCCACGCCTTTTCCTGGCGCCATTCAGTGGTCTGGAAAAAGACAATCTCGCCGATCGGGTGTCATCTGACACGGCGCAATCCTTGTTCGTCGCGATGCCATCGCCAGGTTTGCTGGTCGACTGTGAATCACGGCAAGTTATTGCCGCAAATGCCGCCGCCGCCGCGTTGTATGGCTATCCAATCGAAGCGCTCCCTGGGCTGTCCATTGCGGTCCTGTGGCCGGCAACGGAAAGTCGCACCGAGGCCATGGCAGATGGGTTGGCCAAGCATCATCGCGCCGACGGTAGCGTTTTCTGGGCGCAAATCCTCCTTCGCCGTATCGACCACGGGGAACATGCTGCGTGGTTGCTGGCGATCTCCGATGCCGACGAGCGCATGAATTCATCCCGGTTGCTCAACGCAAGCGAGAGATTTGCCGAGGATTTGCTTGGGCTGAGTCCTGGCATCGTTTTCAGTCACGACCTCGACGGAACCTTGCGCAGGATCAATCCCGCCTTCGCCTGCGCTCTTGGATATGAGCAAGGTGAATTGGACGGCCAAAAACTTTCGAGTTTGTTGGTGCCGCATCAACACGATGCATTCACGAGCTATATGAGCAACATCCATCCGATGCAAGGTGGCAACGGCACCGTCCGTGTGCAGGGTCGTGACGGAAGCGAGAAGGTTTGGGAGTTTCGCAATCGCTTGGGCGTCGCATCCGACGGAAGTCAGTCTGTTCTGTGTTGTGCCATCGATATCAGCGAGGGCAGCCGCAAAGAGCGCAGTCTGCTCGGAACCGGTATCTATGATCCGCTTGGCGGATACCACAACCAGCGGAATCTGGATATTTGCGAGAGCGATGTCGAACCACTCGTCAATTGAATGAAGAGAAACTAAAAGTCGTTATGGGATCGCGCGAGACTTTGAAGCCGCGAATGTGATGTGGCTACAGGACAAAGGTATCCCAGTGACGCATCTCGGCGCTAAGGGCCAAGCCCAAAGGAAAGGCCATCTTGCGCGCGTTCCAGCGCGTGGCGGCTGGCGGTTTCCCCTGCGTGGTCAGTTCCATCAGGTTCGCTGCGTCGACCTTCTCCGGCGGCGCGTTGCCGGAGAAGGTGTCGCACGATGGCTTCAAGACTCGATTGCGCAAAGCGCTCGTACCTTTGTTCCAACTTATCGCGTAGGACCTTGAGCCGAGCGGCGATGTCGTTGTTCTGCAGACCCTCCACGGCCAGCAGCACGATCGGTGTGCGTGGTGAAATTCGAACGCGGTTTTGCTTGGAGAGTGCCAGCTTGATCAGCTCGGTTTTCTGCTTTTGACGGACCGTCAAACGTGTAACCCGCACTGGATCAAACTCTTTCCAAACGAGATCGACTCGTTCGCCAGCCAAAGTGCTCTCAAGTTTCATCAAGAACTGAACACGATTTTAGCGATAACGAGCGGGCGGATCCGGAACAAAATTATTCGGGAATGGATTGGGTTCGCGACTGGCGATCGGGCGGCGCGGAATGATGCCTCGAGACACGAGGTTGCGCGTGCTGTCGTACCAGATCGCGAGGGTCTCAGCCGGTTGATTGCTGGCGCGCTCGAACTCCGTGGTTCCGACTTGTGACCATTCACGCTCGCCATGACCGGTTCCGAGGCGCTCGCGTTTGGGTTCGCTGCGAGCCAGTGCGCCATCGGCCTGCGCTTCAGACGCTTGTGCTTTTCCAGCGGCGGCAGACTGGGCCGGAGCGCTGGCTGGCTGATCGCGTGAGGATTCCGCATCCTTCGCCCACGGACGTGTCGCCCGAGGTGGCTCGCGATCGCTGCGCTCCTGCGCAATCCAGCGACGTTCGCGCTCGGTGAATACGGCGACACCAATCACCCCGACATTCGCCGGCCGACCGGTCTGCGCGGCATAGCTGTCTGGCAACGCGGTGAAGTTGAACTGGGCAACCTCGTTGAGATTCTTGCGCCAGCCATTGATCTCCGTCGACTCCCAGGCATCGAGCACGTAGCCGCTCTGGTTCGCGCTGGCGGTTTCGCCGCTGACCGCATTAACCCCATCAACCGACAGTACGGCAAGCACACGTGCGCCGGTGTGATTGTTGAGGCGCACGGCATAGCGATGGCCTGGAACGCCCGGCACGTAGAGTTTTCCGTTCTGGGTATAGGTCGGCAAAGTGGCGCCGGTATCGCGGTCGACTACGGAAAGATCGAGCAGGTTGCCGGCATGGGCCGGTGCGGCAAGGATCAGGGCAAGAATGGCAGAGCAGAGCAGGGAACGCATGGGGCACCTCCTGGTGTGGTTGTCAGGAAGGTTCAACGGCGCTCGCCTCGTCTCGGGGTTTGCCCGATTCAATCTGTTTCTCTGCCGTTTATCCTCACTGCGAGGATGCGGGCCGGGGATTCGTTAAACTTGGACCTTAGGCCACGACGAATCGACCATGACCGCAAAGACCCGCACGCTGACCGGCATCACCACGACCGGCACGCCTCACCTCGGCAACTATGTCGGTGCCATCCGCCCGGCGATCGAAGCGAGCCGCCGCGACAATGTTGAATCGTTCTATTTTCTTGCCGACTACCACGCCCTGATCAAATGCGAGGATCCGGCACGCATAGCGCAGTCGCGACTCGAAATCGCAGCAACATGGTTGGCGCTTGGACTCGATACGGATCGCGCATTCTTCTATCGGCAATCGGATATCACCGAGATTCCGGAGCTGACCTGGCTGCTGACCTGCGTAACCTCGAAGGGTCTGCTCAATCGCGCGCATGCCTACAAGGCAGCGGTCGATCGCAATACGGCCGATAGTGAAGATGGTGATGCCGGCATCACGGCAGGACTTTTCATGTATCCGGTGCTGATGGCCGCGGACATCCTGATCTTCAATGCGCATCGCGTGCCCGTCGGTCGCGACCAGATCCAGCACATCGAAATGGCGCGCGATATCGGCCAGCGCTTCAATCATCTTTACGGCGCCGCATACCAAGACGCGACCGGAGGCCAAAGCGATCCTTTCGTTTTGCCTGAAGCGGTCACGGACGTGAATGTGGCGACTCTGCCAGGCCTCGATGGCCGCAAGATGTCAAAAAGCTACAACAATACGATTCCGTTGTGGTTGTCGGCGAAGGATTTGAAAAAGGCGATCGCCGGGATCGTCACCGATTCACGTGCGCCGGGTGAAGCCAAGGAAACCGAAGGATCGAACATTTTTTCGATCTACCAGGCGTTCGCGAATGGCGAAGAGACATCCGAGATGCGTCAGGCCTTTGCTGAAGGGATCTCGTGGGGTGAAGCGAAGCAGAAGCTTTCCGAGCGCATCGATGCCGAGTTGGCCGAACCGCGCGAACGCTACAACACGCTGATGACGAAACCCGACGAGATCGAGGATCGCTTGCTCGCCGGAGCAAAGAAGGCGCGTCAACGCAGCGCGCCGTTTGTTGCCGCGTTGCGCGATGCGGTTGGGCTGGGATCGAGCAAAGCGTTTGCTGCATCGCGCCCAACGAACAAGAATGCCTTCAACGAAGGCGCCGCTCCGCCGCAATGGAAGCGCTACCGGGATTCGGATGGACTGTTTTACATCAAGCTTCTGGACGGAGACGGCACACTGCTGCTGCAAAGCACGGGTTACCAGAAGCCGGAGGACGCAGGTCTTGCTATCGCGGCGGCGTATACGTCTGTTGAATATGACTCGGACAACCTTGAAGGAGCGTTGAGCGGAATGCCCGAGATCGAATTGCGTGGTGAGATCTCAAACGTCCGCGCGGCGCTAGCAACCTTGAACGCGATCAATAACGAAAAACTAGCTGCGAAAGATAAGAAGGATTGAGGGGATTTCGATATCGCCTGATCGAAATGACGGTCCGGCGCGGAGATCTTAGCTCTGGGCCGTATTGATTCGGCCCATGAATAGTCTCGATATTGCTCTTTCGGCGAACCTGAGAAACTTGAGGGAAATTCCACCCCCTTCCGTTCGTGGTGAGCCAGTCGAACCATGATCGGAAGTGGCCAGAGCGGCTCGGCAACTTGGAAACATCCTTCGACAGGCTCAGAGCCTGCACTGGACTTGATCCGGGGGCGAACGGTTGCGGTTCTGCCAATATTTAAAGTGCAAAGTCGTACTATTTAAGGGCCGAATCAATAAGAAACGGTCGAATCGTGCTGATCCATAGCGCATAACCCGCACGATTCATGTGCAGTCCGTCATAGCCGAACAGCTCGGGTCGGGGTTTGCCATGCGCATCGAACATCGGCGTGAAGACGTCGATGATTTGAATCGCCTTGCCTGATTGTGCGACACGGCCGATCAGCGCGTTCGCCTGACGCATCTTGTCGAGCAGATTCGCGCGCGCCGGACTCGGCTTGATGGCGATGTAGGCGATCGCGACATCCGGAAGGTCGCGACGCACACGCTTCACGAACGCGACGAAGTCATCGCGTACCTGCTCCGGCGTGCGACCGGCAGCGAGATCGTTATCGCCGGCGTACAGCACGATCAGGCGCGGGTGATAGGGGATGATGATGCGGTCGGCGAAATGCGTGGCATCGCGGATTTCCGAGCCGCCGAATCCGCGGCGGATGATCGGCACATCGGAAAAATCCTCTTGCAGCGATTCCCAGAAACGGATTGACGAGCTGCCGATGAAAAGAACG
>JBBQTY010000134.1:0-11374 GCA_038234445.1 Lysobacterales bacterium | reverse complement strand
CCCACCGCGTCAGACTAGTTGTCGCCTCCATACAATCCCCCTTAAGGCGGCACTGGAGAACAATAATGGCTCGATACGGAAAGCGATTCAAAGAGCGCGCGGTGGCACGATTGCTGCCGCCAGAAAGTGGTGCGTTGGAGGTGATTGCGTTTGATGTAGGCATTGGTGCGGGAACGTTGGCGCGCTGGCGAGACGAGATCCAGGCCAAGGTCACCTCAACACGCGGCTGGACGGCGGATGCACGGCTGGATGCGGTGATCACGACGGCTTCGATGGACGAGGTGGGCAAGAACGCATGGTGCCGTGAGCACGGGCTGTTTCGGGCGGATCTGGAGTCGTGGCGGACCATGGCTACCGCGGCGCTGGGTGGATCTCAAGCGCCCCGGATCAGTCCGTCGGGAAGCCTGTCGGATCGTCAGCGCATCAAGGAACTGGAGCGCAACCTGCTGCGCAAGGACCGTGCGCTGGCCGAGACAGCGGCCTTGCTGGTGCTGTCAAAAAAAGTCGGGGCGATCTTCAACACGGGCGAGGACGCATGATCGTCCTGGACGATCGCATAACCCTGGCCCAGCACATCGACACAGCGCATGCCGCTGGCGCGCGTTTGCGCCTTGCTTGCGCGGTCGCCGGGATCGACCGGCGCACCTTGCAGCGATGGAAGTCCTCATCAGGCTTGGTGGAGGGCGACCGACGACCGCGATCGGTCCATCCGACACCGCGTCATGCGCTGACAGAAGCGGAGCGCACACACCTGCTGTGCGTGGCCAACGAACCGCGTTTTGCCGACGTGCCACCGGCGCGCATCGTACCCATGCTTGCTGATGAGGGCGTTTACCTGGCGAGCGAATCCAGCTTCAGCCGGGTGTTGCGCGAACACGGACAAACCACGCATCGGGGGCGTGCCAAAGCACCTCGAAGCGTGCGTCCACCGACCACGCATATCGCTAGCGCACCGCGTCAGGTGTGGTGTTGGGACATGACCTACCTGCCCGCGCAAGTGCAAGGACACTGGTTCCATTTATATCTTATCCTAGATCTGTACAGTCGCAAGATCGTCGGTTGGGACGTGCATGACACCGATCACTCCGACCATGCCGCGCAGTTGGTGCGCCGCACGGCTTTGGCCGAGGACATTACGACGTTGATAAATAAGCCGGTATTGCACGGCGACAACGGCTCAACCCTCAAAGCCACCACGGTGTTGGCGATGCTGAATTGGCTGGGTGTCAAACCCTCCTACTCACGACCGCGCGTGAGCGACGACAATGCCTTTGCCGAGTCGGTGTTTCGTACCGCCAAGTACCAACCGGAGTTTCCGGTCAAAGGCTTTGCCAACCTCGATGCAGCGCGTGCCTGGGCGGCCAGCTTCGTGCAGTGGTACAACCAAATCCACCGCCACAGCGGCATCCAATACGTCACACCGGCCCAGCGCCACGCCGGCGAAGATCACGCCATCCTAGACGCGCGCCACGCGCTTTACACAAAAGCGCGCGACGACCATCCCGCTCGTTGGTCTGGCCACACCCGCAACTGGTCACCGATCGGTGCCGTCACTCTTAACCCCGAACGCGACGCCGTCGTCACTGCCTACGCGGCGAAAGATAAACAGCCCCTCGCCGCATGAATGAGGCGACAACTAACTTGACACGCGCCGTGCCGTTGTCGTTACGGAACGGCTCGCCCCTGAAGGGGCTCCTACTACGGTGCGATGGCGAGCGAAGTTTCGGCTTGCAAGTCGGTCAGGGCTTTCGCGAAACGAGACCGCGCAACTTGCCCATTGCATCACCGATCCGGTTGAAACGCGCACCGAGGCCGTGCTCGCGCTTGAGCATCGCCAAATCGTCCTGCTGACGCGAGGCGATCTGTGACTCCCAGCGCCGCTTCACCTCTTCGTGATGGACGCGCGCACGCAATTGGCTGCGATAGTTCTCGGGCAGTACTTCGCGCATCATTTCAGTCGGTTCACGCATCAGATACCGACCAATCTCGTCATAAAGCGCCTCGTTGACCTGGTCAGGCCCAACCGTCTTTACTGCAGTCGAAAAATCATCGAAGTTGGTGAAACTCATCCTCAACTGGCCACTGCTCGAATCGGCAGCAAACACAGCGGTGAGCGGAATTCGCCCTTTCGCTTTGAATGTCGCGCCGGCCATTTCTCCTGACGCATCCTTGCCGGCAGCCAACGGCGCACCCAGACGATGGCGCTGAAACAACGCGGCAATCGCCCGTGCCCGCGCGGGACCTTCGACCTGGACGGTGGGACACTCGGAACTGGACACGGCAGCGAAGAACGACAACGTGATTTCCTTCGACGAAGGCTGGCGCGCCTCTCGCGCGTCATATTCATGCTCGACGTAGGCCACGACATCACCGTAGCCCGGCAAGGTGTGGCGAATCGCGATCTTTGGCTGCAACTCCTTGAGCTTGACGACAAGCTCCTTGAGGTACGCGAATAGATCCGCCATCGCCGGATCGAGCACCGTGCGATACGCGGCTTCGCGCGCGACTTTCAGAGCCGCCGCATCTTCATCATTCGATTTGCGACGCTGGGCTTCGCTTTCGAGATCGTCTAGCAACCCCACACTCGTACTCCTGCTATTGGCTTTGGATCATGTGCAACTAGGTCACGCATGTCGGTTCACCCGGAGCCGTTCGCTGCCGAAGTTGGCATGCGGACGATAGACCCCTGCAATCAGTGAAGCAAGAATTTGGCCAAGTGACGATCATGGGCACCTGCGCAAGGCATTGTTCGTGAAAGCCTCACGCAACCCCGTGAGATGCCGGCAACGAGTCGCACGCGAGATTGCTGGCTCAAAAGCACACAGTCCGCGCATACGATGTACTTTCACGCGCAATTTCACTGGCCTTAAATCTCACGCAATTATTCGCAATACGAAACCTCGTTACAATCCGCCTTCGACAAGACTCGCCAAGGAACCCGGCCATGAAAAACCCTGAATCGATTCTTGTTCTTGGCTCAGCCGGATTTGTAGGATCGGCGGTGTGCTCGCACTTGGTGAAGCTTGGACACAAGGTGCTTGCGTTGGGGCGATCGGAAATTGATCGTGAGATCGAGGGAATGGCGCACGTGCGTGGCTCGATTGAAGATCGCCAACTGTTGCGCGACGCTCTCGCCAGATCAAGATCGATCGTCTATTGCGCCGCCATGACGACGCCGGGCACGTCGGCACACGATCCGGCCCTGGAAGTCCTTGGCAACCTGCTGCCTTTATCGAGAGTGCTTGAATGCGCAGTCGATTTCCCCGGGCGGCGAGTCGTTTACCTCTCATCGGGTGGCGCCGTGTATGGCGATGATGCCGCGGACGCGCTGGAATCGAACACATTGCGACCACGCTCATACTATGGCGCCGGAAAGGCTGCAGCAGAGGCATTGATCCACGCCTGCGTGGCGACCAGCGACTGGTCGGCAGTCATCCTTCGACCGAGCAACCTGTACGGCCCTGGTCAGCGAGTGACCAAGGGGTTCGCGATCATTCCTACGCTGTTTGATCGGATCTCAGATGGCAAGGCGTTCCAGGTCTGGGGAGATGGTTCGACCGTTCGCGACTACTGCTACATCGACGACCTGGCCTCAGCGGTCACTTCAGCGCTGCGCGTCCCACTTCAATCGACATTCAATGTTTACAATGTCGCCAGCCGCGAGGCGGTATCGATACGTGAACTGATCGAAGCCTGCCAACGCGCTAGCGACGGCACTATCAAGATCGAGCATCGACCGGCACGTAATGTGGATGTCGCTTGCGTTTCACCCAATCCGAAACGAATTGCCGACGAACTCGAATGGAGAGCGCGGATTGGCCTCGAAGAAGGATTGAGACGAACCTGGCAGTGGCACCAATCCTTGCTTGAATCCTGATACTGCATCCTTACCGAGAGTTTGTGCATGCCCCCTTCCGCGACATCCCCAGCTTGCGACGTGACGATCGTCGTTCCCGTCTATGGCGGCCACGAAGCCTTGGCCGAGCTCCACAGGAGGCTTGCGGCGAGCATGTCGAACGCTGGACTCTCCTGGGAATTGATTCTGGTTGACGATCGCGGCAATGCGCAGTCCTGGCCCGCAATACGTGCGCTAACCAGCGCCTTTCCGGAAGTCACCGGCCTGCGTCTGAGTCGCAATTTTGGTCAGCATGCCGCGACCATCTGCGGCATCGAACACGCGCGCGGACGCTGGATTGTCACCATGGACGACGATCTTGAACATCCGCCCGAAGCCATAGCCACGATGCTCGAGGCCGGTAATGACGAAACACCACTGATCTACGGATTGTTTCCGCGCCGCACCCACTCGGGTGTGCGCAATCTGAGTTCCGAGATGATGCGCTGGACGCTCAAACGCGCGTTTCCTGATCTCAACGAACACTACTCGTCGTTTCGCGCCATCCATGCGCCACTCGCCCATCAACTGACCGGCTTCAGGCTTGCCCGACCCTACATCGACGGCATGCTCTCGTGGATGACCTCATCCGCGAAAACTGTCGAGGTCATCCATGGAGAGCGCGAGCACGGCGAGAGCGCCTATACGTGGCGCAAGCTGATCTCGCACGCAGTCAACATCTTTGTTACTTTTTCTCATTTACCGCTTCGCATTGCCAGCTACGGCGGGGCGGCATTGTCCCTGGTCAGCTTCGGCTACATGTTGTTTATCGTTATCGGCTATTTCAGCGGACACATCACCAACCCCGGCTATACATCGTTGATGTCGGTCATCCTGTTCGCCTGCGGCATCCAGCTGCTGATTCTCGGCATACTCGGGGAATACCTTGGCCGGCTGATGGGAGCGACGTACCGAAAGCCGGTCTATCTGGTTGAAACAAAGCTGACCTCGGCGGAGCAATTCGCTTCGGACCAAACCTCTTGAAATCCGATCAGGTAACACAGACAGACACGACGACGGTTGTTCCCGTGCGCGACTATCGGAAAATGGTAGGTGAATTCCTGCGCTATCTGGTCATGGGTGGCACCAACACGATTGTCGCCTACGCTATCTATTTGTTGCTGCTGCAGTGGATGCGTTATGAAATCGCCTACTCGATCGGTTACTCCGTCGGCATCGTCATGGCCTACGCCCTGAGTGCCGTCTTCGTCTTCCGCCAACCGATGCGCAAGCGCTCGGCGATGCGATTCCCGCTGGTCTATCTCGCCCAGTTCCTGATCAGTCTGGGGCTGTTGCGTCTTGCCGTTGAAGTGATCCATATCCCGCAATGGCTGGCGCTCGGCTTTGCGGTCGTACTGACCATCCCTGTGACGTTTCTGCTGTCACGCTGGGTTCTTCACTCCGGCTGATCCGCTATCGACCGGGCGACGTCCACAAACGACGTACTGGGCACCCAGGGGCAACCACCGCAGCAGGCGATCGAATCGGCGCGCCCACGGCCGATCAAACGGCATGAAGAACATATAGCGCCGCGTTACGATCTCGAAACCCTGATTGGACAGCAGCTCACGAACCTTTCCGGCTCGTAACAACACCGCGTCGTGATCGAAAGGACAACGCCAAACTGCCCAGCGCGTCATCGGATTGACCGGATTGTGCTCATATACGGCGAACAATCCTCCCGGTTTTGTCACTCGCCAAGCCTCCGCAACAAACGCGGGCCACTGATCCGGAGGTACATGGTGCATGACGCAGACTGTGCTACAAAAATCGAAACCTTCGGAAGCAAAAGGGAGTGAGTCGTCCCGTTGCACGTGATACTCGACATTAACATTCAACTTTCGCGCGGTGTCGATGGCATCATCTGAAACATCTACGCCAGAAAGCCGCCCCAGCTCCGGCACCAGCCGAGGGTGCGACACGCCAATACCGCAACCGATATCGAGACACACCGACCGGTTCGGCGCAACCGGGGAATATCCTCGAACCAAATCCAGCATGTCCAAAACCTTGCCACGCGCGAACATGTCGACATCCAGCCCTGAAAACGCGATGGAATCGTTAACATCCTGCCGGTAGCTGGATGGAAACCGTTCAGAGGCCCAACGATTATCGCTCATTTCCGTTTGTATGCCTGGTATGTGCAAAGTTGATAGGTTGGACGAAACTATGCAATTCCAACGATAGCCGAGAATACCTGACCACTATGAGCCTGATCCAAAGAAGCTCGCCATTGAGCACTCCGAATTCCAGCAATGTAACGAAAATCATTCAAGTCTGGCGATGGCTCGGCATTTTTGTATGGCTCGGTGTCGCTGCGGCAATTCTCATTAATTACCATGACCGACTGTACTCGACAAGCATCGACGTCGGACTACACGGAACGCTGGTATCCCGACTCATGGAGAATTCGAATCTCCCGGCAGTCGATGAGAATTTGGCAGAAATGGCCACCTATCCGCGTCTTGCGCACTCAGCAGCCGCGCTGGCAGGAGTCGAGCTCCATTCCGCTCTCGATGGAATGCAATACATCGCGTATTTCTCCTTCATCTTGCTCTGGTCGTCGATTGGCTACGGCTTTCTGCGACTTCCGATTCGAAAACGCTCCTTTTCATTCTTCGCGCTTACAATCGCACTATTGGCGAATCGACAATGGTTCGGACTTGAACTCTTCGGCAGCGAACTCGTTGCAACATATTTCTTTGCCCACTTTGTCGCGCAGGCACTCGCGAGTTGCTTACTTGTCATCGCGGTTCAGTTGGAATGGAGCAGACCTAGGTCATATAATCATCTGCTATTGTTGGGCCTGGGTGGAGTTCTACTCACGAGCGCTCATCTACTGCCTGCAGTTGAATTGATTGGAACGCTCGGCGTGCTAGTAATTCTGAGTGCATTCGTCGATTCCGGCGAAAAGCGAAAGCAGCGCTTTGTCACTGGCGCAGGCATCGCACTTTTCAGCGTTGGATTGACGGTGGTCAACCCAGATTTCATGGCCATGTATCGACTCAGTTCCAACAACGGTCTGATGCGGCTGAATCACATCCACAGTGTCCGCGATGTCGCGGTACTGGCAGTCGGCGTTTCGCTTTTTTCGTTGAGTCTGATCGCACTCTGGTGGCGCAAACAGAGAGTGGATGCCAGCTATGAAGGACTTCTTCTCAAATACTTCGGGACGTTCGGATTTACGGTCTCTGGGTTGTGCGCGATCCAGATCCTGCTTTATTTCGGTTTTTCAAAAGGCTCGGAATATGCCTGCTTCAAATACGCAACCGGCCTTCAATCGCTGCTAGTGCTCAATGCCATACTGCTGATCTCACAACTGGTCAAGGATCGCGAGCCAACGAGCGAGAAGGGACCGAGTGTTTTCATACCTGCCGCCCTGACCGCGCTGGCCTGCGCATGTGTGTTTCCAAAAGATAACTTCGTCCTGACAGAAAAAATCGTTTCTGCTGAACGCGAAGCACGAGCGTTCGCAAACTCGAGGGAAAAGCCCGCTGCTGGGACTCACAATTTTGCAATAGGCATTGCAGAAATTGGCGGGTTTGGAAACTACCTAGTTTCTCTTTTTTCGCTTGGCACCCCTCCACTTGGAAACAGTTTTGAAATTTTGATGGGAAACATGCCGAAGAATGCAACAGACATCAATCAAATACTGACTAGTAGGAGTTCGGATCCTTGGGACATTCGCGACTGTCGTCGCGGCACTACAGGGTCTTTGATTTCCCTGGATGGCGCATGCGTCTATAGTCAATTCACCACACTCAAGTGCGCTGATACCATTGAATTCACTTCGCGCGGCACGTTCGAGAAGGCCACCAGTGGCTTTTCCACGCCAGGCCCGAATGGCCGCTGGAGCGAAGGAGCGACCGCAACACTGACCTGCGATCGCGTAGACCCTGCGCCGACAATTGCTTACTTTGACACAGCTGGACTTGTTTCTGAGACCCATTCGCAGCACATGTTAGTTTGGGTGAATGGCAAGAGTCCGCAGACCATTGAATACTCTGTACAGTCACCTTCCCGCACGATTGAGCTTCCGTTGCCCGCAGACAACTCGCCCCAACTTACGTTTCGGTTCGAATTTCCAGATGCTATCAGCCCGGCTGAACTCGGTATGAATACGGATGGGCGCAAGCTTGCTGTTTTCGTGTTCAGGCTACGATTCAAGTAACAGGAATCGGCCGAATCAGTTCAGGGAAGCTTGGTTTGAACCTGCTACGAAAGCGCGGTTTTCAGCTCTTCTCTCAAATCGGCGACGTCTTCGACACCCACCGACAGGCGGATCAAGCCGTCGGAAATTCCGAGCCGGTTGCGGTTAATCGCGGGCACCGACGCATGAGTCATGATCGCTGGATGTTCGATCAGGCTTTCAACCCCGCCAAGCGATTCGGCCAATGCGAATAGCTTACAGCGCTCTAGCACGCGGCGTGCTTTCCGCAGACCTCCCTTCACTTCAATTGAAATGATTCCGCCAAAACCGTCCATCTGCCGCTTGGCTAGCGCATGCTGCGGATGCGACTTCAGCCCCGGATAAATCACACGCTCAATGGCTGGATGCTTCTCCAGCCACTTAGCGATGGTCATCGCGCTTTCGCAATGCGCGCGCATGCGCAGGTGCAGGGTTTTCAAACCGCGCATGGCGAGGAAGGAATCGAACGGCCCCGCAACGGCACCGACCGAGTTTTGTAAAAATGCCATCTGCTCGACCAGTTCGGAATTTTCGCCGGCAACGACGATTCCGCCGACCATATCGGAGTGCCCATTGAGGTATTTGGTGGCCGAGTGCAGGACGAGATCCGCGCCGTGTTCGAGCGGACGTTGCAACATCGGCGAGCAGAACGTGTTGTCGACGACGAGAATCAGACCATGCTTGCGCGCAAACGCACCGATCTTCGCCAGATCAACCAGCTTGAGCATTGGATTGGTGGGTGTTTCCGCCCAGATCATGCGTGTATTCGGCTTCAACGCAGCCTTGACCGCCTGCATGTCGTTGAGATCGACAAAGCTGAAATCGAGTCCAGCAGAGCGTTTGCGCACCCGCTCGAACAAGCGATAGGTGCCGCCATAGAGATCATCCATTGCGATGACGTGGCTGCCGGAATCGAGAATGTCGAGTACGGTACTTGCCGCTGCTAGCCCGGATGCAAATGCGTAGCCCTGACGACCGCCTTCGAGGTCTGCCACACAACGCTCATAGGCCATCCGCGTGGGATTCTGAGAACGCGAGTACTCATAACCCTGATGAACGCCGGGGCTCTTCTGCACATAAGTCGAGGTCGCATAGATCGGAACCATGATTGCGCCGGTCGATGGATCCGGTCTTTGCCCGGCATGGATGGCGCGCGTGCCTAGGCCCATTTGCTCGTTTGCTTTGATTTTCTTACGCATGTCAATTCCTGGATCGTGATTTACTTCGAGCTAGCACGTTGAGCGCGGGCTTATTTGCGCCGAACTTGTGCCGATGATTCTACCGGCGGAGTTGACCGGAGAGCATGGTCAATCAGTTGTCTCGTGCTCTCAGGGCGCGCTTTCAAATCCGTTGACAAAGATCACTTCCGATTTGTATACGCCGCTGTTGACCGTGTCACGACGAAACATTGGCCAATCCAGATTTCGAGGATCGGCCGTGCTTCCGGCAAACGTCCATGCGTAGACGGTTACAAAGGATCCAGAATGACCGGGTACATTGCTGTTGGTCCCCGAGCCAATGACTTCAAGCTTGTTGTTTCCATCCAAATCGGCGACTGCCGCAGAACTGTAGAACCCATCACTCCCGGACCACAGCGAGAGCTTTCCGGCAGGGGTGGGGCATCCGGTTGCCGTAGTCACTTGTTCGCCGCTCCGCTTCCAGATAACAAACTCATTGGCTGATGGCAGGATGATTTCAGGATCAGAGTCGCCCAGAAGATTGGCGAGAACGGGTGAAGCTTGCGTTCCATAGTGAAGGGAATTGCCCAAGCAATCAGCAGGAATATTGGGCTGAAGCGGCCAACCGGGAAGCTCGACACCGTTAGGCTGAATGACATGAACAACGCCAGTCACGTCATCGTTGCGCAAGTTGTTCACGACGCTTACAAGCCCATTGATCCCTGCGAATTTCCCCAACGCCGGAGATGCCACGCGGGAAGCCTCGGCGGGGGTAGCAACCGGCCATCCCGGCAGATTCTGCCCGCTCGACTGGACGCCCAACATCTGCTTGGTTACGGGATGCACGACGCCACAACTTGGTACGTCCCAGCAGCGCCCACTACCGACTGAAATTGCTATTTCACCAATTCCGCGAATGTCTCCGATCGCTGGAGAGGAATAGATAACATCGTCATACAAACGCGGGAATCCAGCCAACTCGCCAATGCCATTGCCGTTCATCGCCCGAAGCAAACCTCCATCGGGCAAGGTGATTCCCGGCAACTGGTGGAAATTGCTGTCGGCGCCAACGACAATATCCAAGGTTCCGTTGCGATCAAGATCAACAATCGACGGTGAAGACCATATGGAATCAACGACATATTCTTGAACACCCTTCTCCCACCAGACCGTACAATCAGGACGCAAGACGCGAAACTTGAAATCGAAACTGGCAACGGCAATCTGCATCTTGTTTGGCTGGGACGGATCAAGCCGCCCGACCGCTGGTGAGCTGTACATGCCCTGCGGGTTCACTGGACTCAGTGAGGTAAACGAGCACTTGAGCTGACCGGTCGAGCTGATGACGTAGATGCCGCCTCCGTTTACATCTCCGGCACCGGCCCCCACCATGACCTCCAACTGTCCGTCACCGTCGATGTCTGCAACCGCTGCCTTACTATGGACTGGTACCGCTCCGGTCTTGTACGACCACATTAATGTTCCATTGGAACGAACCGCCACAACTCGACCGCCTTCAGTCCCGAAAATTATCTCCGGGCTGCCGTCTCCATTGATGTCGACAATCGTCGGGCTCGAATAGAAGACACGATCATTTCCCAACTCGGTCAGTGCCGATGGAAAACCCGTCTGACAAGGCGGGTCATTGGGTACGCCCGGGTTGCTGCGCGAAGGACACGGAAGTGTGACGGCCGCCTGCGCTTGGCATCCAAACCCGAACAAGAAGAGAGCGCATAGAATTCGCTTCATGATGATCTCCTGTGTCATCGGTCGCGATCATCGCGACGTTTGATGTGCCATAGCTTGCACGTTTGGCGAACCGCTGTCCGCTTAAAACGTGATCAATGATGTCAGCACCATGCGAGTGGCTGAATCAGGATCCCGGCGCCAGGTAGAGATCAAGGTGAGAGCTACCGTTGCCACCGTGCCGTTTATCGCTTCTCTCCCACTGTGTCATGACTTGCTCGGCGCTGGAGCAGGAGATCAATTGTTCGGGTGAGACGATAACCTGTATCTGACGGGAGTAGCTGAACATCAGATCCAGATAGTCCCGGTGATCGATCGCGGCGTTCTCTCGCATGGCTAGCGGATGGAATTCGGTGGCGATCTTCG
>JBBQTY010000133.1:0-11379 GCA_038234445.1 Lysobacterales bacterium | reverse complement strand
CATGGCATTCAAAGGTTTCGCCATTCGCACCGGTTGGAGGTGAAGTTTGACGGCCTTGACGAGCCATGGGGGCGAATGGCGGACCGCCTGAATGCCGTGCTTTTCAATATCCTGCGATGATTTGGGCGGCGACCGTTTGCGTGTGGAGCTTCTTTGCACTGCCTTGAAACGACTGCATGGATGCAGCAGGTAAAGGCCGTTGCAGCGCACCCTGCGCTCGCGGCATTCTTACGTTCTGGTGCAGCACGACGCAGGAGAAGTTGCCGAGACGTCCAGTCGCTCTGCCGCAGTGCGCCGCGATTTGCGGGCACACCCTTGTCGTGCGGATTGCGCCTGCTGTTCAGTGTTGTCTTGAATCCCAGTTGGGAGTAGGGCATTTGAATGAAAAGTGTATTTGAATGACCTGAAATCAGGAAAGCAATGCGACTTCCGCATGCGCATCCGTCTTGGTTTTGGGTATCCTACGATACGTAATCCCGAAAACGGACGGCTCGAAAATTTGCGCCACTGCCCAAGATTTACAACGTATATGGAGTGATCCGAATGCCAAGCATTGCCTCTGTTCTAAAAGATGAAATAGCCCGACTTTGTAAAAAGGAGCTACGCGCGCAACTTGATCCTGTCAGGGCAGCGTCTGCCCGATATCGGAGCGACATTGCGGATTTGAAGCGCCGCATCGCGTCACTCGAACGGAACAACCAGAGACTTCAAAAGCAAATGCCGGCGCCGGCAGAGCCGTCCGCTGATGAAGACCGAAAACTGCGGTTTGTTCCAAAAGGCCTTGCTTCGTTACGCAAGCGCCTTGGCATCACGGTCGAGGAGCTTGCGGTGCTGCTGAACGTGAGTCCTCAGAGCATCTACAACTGGCAAACCGGCAAGTCAGTCCCGAGACGAGCGCAGCTTGAGAAACTTGCATCGACTCGAGGTTTGGGCAAGCGCGAAGCGGACGCTATTCTGAATCGCTGATTGTCAACTCCGGATGGAAGACGCTGGCTCATGCGAGACTTTCGTTCGGAAACGTTGAGCTGGCCTTTGTCAAGAATATTGCAATAAAGTATTTAAAGTAATTCCTTAACATTGATTGCGAAAGAGTCCAATGAAGGAAGAGTAGTCGTTGCTGAGTTGCGCTTTTTTGAAGGAAGATTCGAACGAGTCGAAGCCGTTCGTCCTGAGCCTGTCGAAGGAAGTCTTTCGCGTTGCCGCGCATCGCCGCAACTTCCGCTCATGGTTCGACAAGCTCACCACGAACGGAAGTTGATCGGAAGTTCTGTGGCTCTGTGAGAGTGGCAGCCTCGACAGCCACACTGCGGCACCCGATTCACTTGCTGCCGTTGCTTCCTTCCGGACCTGGGGGCGAAGTGGCGCGCTTATGCGTTGTCGTCGGACAACGCATGCGGCGCTGAGCGCCCGGCCATGGATGGCTGCGCCGGACACAGCTCCACGGACGGCTGCTTGCCGAGAAGTGATTTTGACTTTCAATGAGAGTGGCAGCCTCGCCAGCCACACCCCGGCACCCGAGTCGCTTGCTGCCGTTGCTTCCTTCCGGACCTGGCGGAGTTCACAAGCTATCGTCGCGAGGGGACCGACGAGGCCACCATAAGACGGGCGTTTGATTTCAGCGGGTTCGCATCCCGCTCATCCGTACGACATGATCGAAGCGGATATTGCATTGCTTGCCAAACACTCAATCTGGCGGAGAGAGCGGGATTCGAACCCGCGAAGCGGGGTTTAGCCGCTTACACACTTTCCAGGCGTGCTCCTTCAACCACTCGGACACCTCTCCACAACCTTCGAATCCGGCCTTCCATGACAGAGCGCTCGACGGGCGGCGGAGGATACTAGGCATACCCGCATCAGACAAGCGCAAACGCAATCAGCGTTGGTGGGTAGCTCGATAAGTTGGCACAATCACCGGATCGATTTACGGAAGTCACGATGTCTTATCAGGTTCTGGCGCGCAAATGGCGGCCCAAGCAGTTTTCCGAGCTGGTGGGACAAGAGCATGTCGTGCGCGCGCTGTCGCATGCGCTGGACGGCGGGCGCATTCATCATGCTTTCCTGTTTACCGGGACACGCGGCGTCGGCAAGACCACAATCGCGCGAATTTTTGCCAAATCGCTGAATTGCGAGAAGGGGCCGACTTCGCAGCCATGTGGTGTCTGCGGTATCTGTGTCGAAATCGATGGAGGAAGATTCGTCGACCTGCTTGAAATCGATGCGGCGAGCAATACCGGTATCGACAACGTGCGCGACTTGATCGACAACGCCCAGTACACGCCGGCGCGCGGTCGCCACAAGGTCTACCTGATCGATGAGGTGCACATGCTCTCGAAGGCGGCGTTCAACGCGCTGCTGAAGACGCTTGAGGAGCCCCCGGCGCATGTGAAGTTTCTGCTCGCGACGACGGATCCGCAAAAGTTGCCGATCACCGTGCTTTCGCGTTGCATCAAGTTCAATCTCAAGCGGCTCACGCCTGAGCAGATCGTTGGCCAGATGCGTCATATCCTCGGCGCCGAAGCGGTCAGCTTCGATGATGAGTCGATCGAAGTGCTGTCGCGAGCGGCTGATGGTTCGCTGCGTGATGGTCTGTCCTTGCTCGATCAAGCGATTGCGCATGGCGGTGGCAGCCTCATCGCCGCCGATGTGCATTCGATGCTCGGCACGGTCGAGCGAGCCAAGGTCAAAACCTTGCTCGATGCCATCGCGGCCAATGATGCGGCGCAATTACTCGCCGAGATCGAGCGCATCGCCGAGTTCGCTCCGGATTTCACCCAGGTGCTCGATGAGTTGGCCGGGTTGCTGCATCGAATCCAGTTGCGACAACTGCTTGCCGACGCAGCCGCTGACGATGACGCGGGCATCGCCGACCTGTCTGCACGGATCGACCCGCGTGAGGTCCAGCTTTACTACCAGATTGCCGTTACTGCCCGCCGTGATTTGCCGCTGGCACCGACCGCGCGGGTTGGATTTGAAATGGCCTTGTTGCGCATGTTGGCGTTCGCACCAAACGCCGGGGCTGGCGGTTCGCCAGGGCCACGCTCACTGGCGCAATCGCGCCCGAGCGCTCCGACGCTTGCCCCTTCGTCGCATGCAGCCGCGCCTGAGCGATCTGCGCGAGTGGCTCCCGCGGCAGCGCCGCAACCTCGCATTCAAAATCCGCCTGTCGCGGAAGCACGGCACGATCAGGTCGCCGAACCGGCCTTGGCAACCGGGCCGCTCGTAATCCACGATTGGCAGGGCTTGATTGATCGCGCCGACCTAGGCGGCCCGGCCAAGCAGATCGCCTTGCATTCGGTCTTGCTTGGCGTTGAAGGCAATCTGTTGCGCCTGGGCGTGAAGGCCGCGCAAGAGCATCTGATCGCGCCCGCGATGGTTGATTTGCTGGCCAAGAGACTCAGTGACGTGCTCCGGCGTCCGGTCAAGATCAAGATCGAGAATGTCGCCGATGGCGCTGAAAGCCCGGCCGATGTGCACGCCCGCGCGAGCGCGTCGCGCCAACAGGAGGCGCAACAAGGTCTGCAGGCCGATCCGATTGTGCAATCGCTGATTGAAACGTTCGGCGCACGCCTCATCTCTGATTCCGTGCGCCCACTGGAGAATTGAAATGAAAGGTCCCTTGGCCGGTTTGATGCAGAAAGCCCAGCGCATGCAGGAAGATATGCAAAAGGCGCAGGAAGAGCTCGCCCAGCTCGAAGTTACCGGTCAATCCGGTGGTGGTCTGGTCAGCGTGCTGATGAGCGGTCGGCATGAAGTGCGCCGGGTCACGATCGATCGCAAGCTGTTTGCCGATGATGCGGAGATGGCCGAGGATCTGGTTGCTGCTGCGTTCAATGACGCTGTAAATAAAGTCGCCGCGATGAGTCACGAGCGCATGAGTGGCATGGCCGCGGGCATGAATCTGCCGGCTGGATTCAAGCTTCCGTTTTGAGTACCGGATCGCCCCTGCTGAGTGATCTGATCGAGGCCTTGCGTTGTCTGCCCGGTGTTGGCGCGAAAACCGCGCAACGCATGGCATTCCACGTGCTGGAGCGCGATCGGGCTGGCGCGAAGCGCTTGTCCGAGCGACTCGCCCTGGCGATCGAGAGGGTTGGCAACTGTCGACGCTGTCGCGGCTTCAGCGAGCAGGAGATCTGCTCGCTGTGCGCGAACGTCTCACGCGACAAACATCTGCTGTGCATAGTCGAAACACCGGTCGACCAGCTGGCGATCGAAACTGCCACCGGTTATCGCGGGCATTATTTTGTGTTGCTCGGCAGGCTTTCGCCAATGGATGGTCTTGGTCCGAAGGAGCTCGGCCTCGATTTGCTCGCCGCACGCCTTGGCGAAGGCGAGATCGAAGAGATGATCGTCGCGACCAATCCAACCGTCGAAGGGGAGGCGACCGCGCACATGCTTTCGCAACTGGCCAAGGCGGCCGATGTAAAGGCGAGTCGCCTCGCACACGGCGTCCCGCTTGGTGGCGAACTTGAATTTATCGACCGTGGCACGCTCGCGCATGCCTTCGGTGGCCGTCAATCGTTGTAGGGGAGAATCTCGTGGGCGATACCATTTTTTCCAAAATTATTCGCCGCGAAATTCCGGCGGACATCGTCCACGAAGATGACGATGTCATCGGCTTTCGCGACATCAATGGCCAGGCGCCGACACATATCCTGTTCATTCCACGCAAACCGATCGCAACGCTGAACGATCTCGAAGAGACAGATGCGCTACTAATCGGCAAACTGGTTCTCGCCGCGACCGCTTACGCAAAGGCGCAAGGCTTCGCCGAAAAAGGCTATCGCTGCGTGATCAATTGCAACGAGGACGGCGGCCAATCGGTTTATCACCTGCACCTGCATTTGCTCGCCGGGCGCCAGTTAACTTGGCCGCCCGGCTAAAACAATTCGATCAGCGCTTGCCGCCATTGCTCGGTGGCGGATTGGGCTTGACGATGATGATCGGCGGTGCGCCCCAAAAGCCACCACCCCACCACGGACCAAAGCTCGGGCCCCAGAACGGATCGTAAGGCCAGGCACTGCGTTGTTCGATTACCAGCGGCCGTCGTGCCCAGAGATAGATCGCATCGGCGGCGACTTTCGGATAGGTGTAGTCGAATTCGCCGACCTTGCCGACTTCCGAGCCGTTGACGCTGCCAACGACGGTGAGTTCACGACCCTTGGTGAACACTTCCGGATCATAGAAACCCGCGCGACACGCAATAAAGCGTCCATCGCTGCTGTCGCGACTGCGCGGTCGCGCCGCGGCATCCAACTCGCGCGTCAACACCTTGAAACAGGTTTCACTTTCGCGGGGTTCGACGCTGATGATCTCGCCGCCCCAGCGCACGCGTTCGCCCGGGTGGTCGCCTTGCAGGCTCGCCGACGGGGTAAGCGTCGAGAACTCGCCCTTGAGTGGCGTCGGTGCCGTTGCGCACGCCGAGAGTGCGGCGAGTACGGGAATCAGAACAATGGATTTACGCATGCTGCACCTCGTTGAATGTTGGGGTCTTGCCACGGATAAGGGTTATTCGTTGTCCGAGCTCCGAGCGACTTTGACCGCGCGTGGCAGCTTGAATTCCCTGATCTTGCGCGCGAACGCCTGAATGTCGACGGCATTCGGATCGATCTGTGCGTAGCGCAATTCGACATAGCGCTGTATCAAGCGCTCAAGTGCATGGCGGTCCTCGGCATCAGCGAGCGCGGGTTTCAACCGGGTGAGGTAATCCAGCGGACCTTCATCGCGTCGATCCTCAAAACCACGACGCGCCATGCGTCGGCGAAATCCACGCCAGACCCGATCCAATGCGTCACCATCGCGCTTCGTCCCGGTTCGCAGCACCCATAGCGTGCTCAGAATCAGGAAGGTCGCAATCACGCTAGACAGCACGAGCAGCAGATCTCGCTGCTCGGCATTGGTGATACCGATCGGCGTCAACAGACTCTTCTGGCGTAAGGCATTGAATTGGACGATTGTCTGCGTCCAGATGCGGTTGACGACGTCGAGGCGGTTGCGGATTTCCAGCAACCACGATGCGGGGTGCCAGGACTGCTCGCCATTCGCTGCGGCCGCGCCGGATTCGATACGAATCGGATCGATGGACGCGGTCGGATCAACGCGCACCCAGCCACGGCCGTCGAGCCAGACTTCGGACCATGCATGAGCATCGGATTGGCGCACGAGCAAGTAATTGCCGAGGGCATTCCACCAGCCACCTTGATAGCCGGTGACGACCCGCGCAGGAATGCCCGCAGCTCTCATCAGAACGACGAACGCCGAACTGTAGTGCTCGCAGAATCCGGCTTTCGTATCGAAGAGAAAGTCGTCAACTGAATTGCGACCGAGCAAAGGCGGCGACAAGGTGTACCTGAAACTGGCATGGAACAGATCCAACGCGCTTTGCATGACGGCGTTGTCGTCACGGCCCGCGGCACGCCACTGCTGGGCGAGAGCCAGCGTTTTCGGGTTGAAGCCCTCCGGCAATCGCAGCGCGCGTCGGCGATCGAGCGGCTCGATGTTGGCCGCCAATTGATAGCGGAGCGCCGAGCTCAGCGTATATTGGCGCAACTGGTCGAGCTGATTTCTCGCGTAGAGCGTTCTATCAAACGTCATGCGCGCTTGCTCGGGAACGTCGACAGGAACATCGAGGGCGACCAGCCATGGGCGATTGGTTGGCTCGAGGGTTACTTCGTAGCTCGTTTTGTCGCCGGCGGCTTCGACGGTTTCCATCTTGTGTTGTGGGCGCCAGCCCTCGCGAGTCCATGTCGTCCCATCGAAATCCCAAAGTACCAGGGCGCGAAAATAGCGCGATGAGTTCGGTGGCACTTCGTCGTCAAAGTGAACTCGAAGTGCAGGCGAATCATCGACCAGCAGCTCGGTCATCGAGCCGGGCGCCATCGTGTCGCTGAGGCCGGTTCTAGCATCGGCCAACCCCCCTGGCGCACCCCACAACGGCGAGCTCAATCGCGGAACAAAAAGAAACGCCACGAGTGCCAGCGGCAATCCGAACGCCAGCAACAAAGCTCCATTTTTTATTTCGCGAGCGAACGCACGATGCGCCCTGATCGGAGCCGGTTGAAGCGAATTGAGCGCGGCCAGCAACACGATCAGGCTTGCGCAGACGAGCAGGGTGAAACCCATGCCTTGTTCAAACAGCAAGGCACTCATGAGCACGAAGGCAGCAAAACCGAGCGCGGCGCGTGCATCACGGATCTTTTCGCTTTCAAGTACCTTGAGCGCAAGCAGACCACAGGCGAGTGCGCTGCCGGGTTCGCGCCCCAAAATGTTTCCATAATGGACAAAGATCACAGCGACAAGGGCAAAGACCATCGGTACGCGAATCCAGGCGGGAATCGCCTTGTCGCTGCGGCTTCGACTCCAGACACGCCACGGCACCATCAAGACGAGGATGGCGGAAAGCCACAACGGAAGACGCGAGATATGTGCCGCAAGCGCTATCAAGGCGGTCGCTGCAAGCAGATTGAATTGATAGGGACTAAGTCGCATCGGCAATCAGGGCCAATGCACGCAGACATGCATGACGGTGAGACTCGCCAACGCCGGGGCCTATCCGCAGGCCAGGCAGTTCTAAGGTATAGCTCAGTCGGGCGGCATCTGCAGCAAGGATCCACGCCGTCAGCCGAGAGATTCGCGCCTCATGATCGAGAGTGGGCAAGGCTGTCAAATCAAAGCAAAGATCATCGCTGGTCTCACGCTCGCTCTCGCGTACGAGCAGCGAGTCGTGCCGGGCCGAGGCTTTCCAGGCGATCTGACGTTGTGGATCGCCGCTGCGATACTCACGCAATCCGGCATATTCATCGCCATCCCCCGCGACAAGGCGCTTGCCTTGGTTCTGATCATTCAGTGGAAACGGAGGTGGCAGCGACTCTGGCGACGGATAGACCAGGATGGCGACTTCCGGATTCAACCAGCTCCAGATCACAAACAAACCCAACGGCTGATCCGTCCAGAGTTGGAGCCGTCCAGGTCGCATCCAGCCGCGGCGCGCGCACGGAAGCTTGGCCGATGCAATGGCAGCATTGCCGGCCTCGATCGCGAATGCGGATTCGATTCCGGCCCACTTGAGGCGAATATTGGGCCGCGAACGCCTGGATGGTGTAAAGCGCAAGCTCGCCGAAACGGTCTCCCCGGCGTGACATTCGGTAGCGGAAACTGCAACCAGTTCGAGCCCGACCAAGGTGCGAAAGCCCGCGTACAAACTCATCCACGCCGCGGATGCAAGCAGGCAGGTCAGCAATAGCGCAGGGTTGTTGGAATAGTTGAGCGCGCCGAGCTGCATGATGACCAGCAAGATCGCGAAGCCGATGCCGAAAACGCTCGGCAACACATAAATGCGGCGGCGGTGCAGCAGGATCGGCAATGATTCTGGCGCGCGCAATCGGGTCAGCGCAGGCAACCGGCGCTCGGCGATCGCGAGCAGCCGCAGGCGTACTGATGCGATCGACACGCCGATGACGCTCATCGCACCGTTGTCGTCTCGATCAGCTGCGAAACAAGCTCGCCGCGATTCGAGCGAGCGCTCGAGCCCAGGCTCAAACGGTGCGCGGCGATATGCGGGAATACCGCTTGCACATCTTCCGGGACCGCAAAGCTGCGTCCGCTGAGCAAGGCGTGCGCGCGCGCTGCAGCAAGAATTGCGAGGCCTGCGCGTGGCGACAGCCCGACTCGAATTTCGGCATGTTTGCGACTGGCATCCAGCAGATTCTGCACATACTCGATCAAGGCAGAGCTGGCCAGCACTTCGGTTGTCGCCTTGCGCAGACTCACAATTTGCGCAGGCCGCAGGCAGGCCGGAAGGCTTTCAAGCAAGCTGCGACGATCGCTCGAGCCGAGCATCGCGCGTTCGGATTCCGCGTCGGGATAACCGAGGCTCATGCGCAACATGAAGCGATCGAGTTGCGAATCCGGCAACGGGTAGGTCCCGGCAAAATCCACCGGGTTCTGCGTCGCAACAACAAAAAACGGCGCGGGGAGTGTATGAGTGTGGCCGTCGATGGTCACCTGACTCTCGGCCATCGCTTCAAGCAAAGCACTTTGCGTCTTCGGCGTGGCCCGATTGATTTCATCGGCGAGCAAAAGTTGGGTGAACACCGGACCGGGGTGAAAGCGAAAGTTGCCAGCTTCGCGCTCGTAGACGCTCACACCAAGAATGTCCGATGGGAGCAAGTCGCTGGTGAACTGAACGCGCTGGAATTCGAGACCAAGGGTGACTGCCAGCGCGTGAGCCAGCGTGGTCTTGCCGACCCCCGGGAGATCCTCTATCAGCAAATGGCCACCCGCCAGCAGGCAGACAAAGGCCAAGCGAACTTCGTCTCGCTTGCCCAGCAGGATGCTATTGACCTGGGCGATGCTGCGCGCAAGCGCATCTCGCAACTCGGCATTGATCGGGTTCTGGTTCGACGCTCGGCTGGATGTTGAATCAGGCATGGCTTGGGGATCGGTATTTTCGGGGATTGGCAAACAGAAAGATGCAATGCAGCGGCACTACGGGATAGCCAGACCGGCCGAACGCAACATTCCGCACAAAACGATCAGTGGCAATCCGATCAATGCGCTGGGATCCGTGCTCTCGACGCGTTCGAATAAAGTGGATCCGGCGCACTCAATCTTGAAACTGCCGGCACAATCGAAAGGTCGATCGAGTTCCAGGTACCGCGATATCTCGGCCGATCTCAGCGAACGGAACACAACCCGCGTGCTGTCGATTGCTTCGTGAAACGTGGGTCCTTCGGCCCTGGTTTCAATCACGCAAACCGCGGTGTGAAATACGATCACGCGACCCGAGCAACGCGTCAACTGCGCGTGCGCGTTGGCCAGGGTGGCCGGCTTTCCAAGCAACTGTCCATCGAGATCGGCCACTTGATCCGATCCAATGACGAGATGCTCGGGATAACGGTTGGCAACAGCCATGGCCTTTTCACGAGCCAACCGCGCAGCTGTCGATGCCGGACATTCGTCCAATTTCGACGACTCATCGATATCCGGCGCGCAAACCGAGAAATCCGCCACGATCCGGCGCAGCAACTCCGCGCGATAGCGCGACGTCGAAGCCAGAACGATCGGACGAGGCTCCGCGCTCAAGTCGGTGATTCCTCGAGCTCCGCGCGTACTTCACCGAGGCGCTGCAATTGCTCCGCGAGCTTTTTCCTCGACTGGACGAGTGCTGCAGAAGACGCCCGCAGCGCTTCAAGCGATGCGTCTGCTCCGAACTGTTTGAGCCATAGCCGATGCTGGAGCAGGTCATGCAAAGCTGCCTGCACCTCGGGTTCCGCGGTCAGGGTTGCATGCGCGGAAAGGCTGATTACCGGAGGCAGACGACTGACCAGGGCGGGAATCTCGCGCAAGCGTGCCCGACATTCCTGCAGTTCGGTCTCCAGCGCATCGGCATTGTCGAGAACACTGCGCAGTTCACGGGTTCGAGCCGCTTGGTGGCGCTCACGCAACCAGATCGCGAACACGAGGGGTGCAAGCAGCAAAGCGGCAATCAACAAATATGGGTACAAGGTGAAGGCTCCAGTCAGGACCCCAGTCTGCCGGTTGCGGCGACGACCGGCAATTGCCGGCGAATTCCTCTAAAATTGCGGGCGCAGTCAATCGCTTGCGTGCTTTTTCATTTGACATTGCGGGGGCTCGCACCTACCATCGCGCGCCCATGTCGATAACCTTGCCCGATACTCTTGACCCATGGCGCACGGTGCAGGCGCGGCGTGTGTTTGAGGGAACGTTGCCGTTGGCGCAAATGCGACGCTTGAGCGAACTGCTGGCTCGTGCGGAAGGCGAAATCGCCTACGAGGTCGAGTTCGGTCGTGACGAGTTCGATATCGACTACCTCGATATTCGTGTCGACGGGCACGTACCGATGATCTGCCAGCGTCGCCTGACTGAGTTCATGCAACCGTTGGTGATCAATCAGCGCCTGGGATTGCTGCGCGACGAGTCTGAAGAGGCGCGATTGCCGGAAGGTTACGATCCATTGCTGGTCCCGAATGACCAGTTGCGTGTCAAAGATGTCATCGAGGATGAGTTGATCCTCGCGTTACCGCTGGTTGCGCTGAGTCCGGGCGCGCCGCTGGAGCAGGTCCCGATTACCTCTGGGCCTGAGCCGGAAGACGAACAGCCGCCGAATCCGTTCGCCGTGCTCGGGCAGTTGAAAAGCACAAACCACTGATTGTCGCGATACCGACTCGGTATCCCGCAGTCGCAACCAATTCATTACAATAGCCGCTTGTTCGCAAGCACCGGTTTCATCTGGAGAGTTGTCATGGCAGTTGCCAAAAGTCGTAAATCCCCGTCCAAGCGCGGCATGCGCCGTTCGCACGATGCCCTCACCGCCAAGCAGTTGGCGACCGATCCGACCTCGGGTGAAGTGCATCTGCGTCA
>JBBQTY010000132.1:0-11416 GCA_038234445.1 Lysobacterales bacterium | reverse complement strand
CGGTGGTCGCGGTGAACGGATCTTGGTCGTGGTCGAGAAACGCGGCAAGCAGTCGCTGATTTCCGACAGTCTCAAGCTCAATGGCTACGAGGTCACCACGGCCGGCAGCGGCTCACACGCGATGCAGAAAATCGACGCGCTAGGCGTACCGGATATTGTGGTCATGGATGCCGATCTCGCCCTCATGACCGGCGTGCAGACCATAAGCGCCCTGCTTGATCGCGATTACGCCGGTCCGCTGATCCTGCTCGTCAATGACGACGAGGTGATCGATCGCGACGGCCTGCCGCCGATCAAGCGCATTCGCTTCATCGAGAAGCCGGTATCAGCGAACCTGCTCCTGCGCAGCGTGCGAGAGGAACTTGATGCGGATAGCGAGGATTTGGGTTGATACGATTTTCTGAATAGCCAACTAAATGGAACGAATGCATTCTGTAGACGAGTCGTACTCCTTCGGCTTGTTGTCGATCAGCCGGGAAGCCGTGTCTTGATTCGATATTTCGACATTTGAAATCTGAAATCTTATTCGAAGCGTGAGTCTGCTTGTTGGCGGCACGCGCCTTCGTCGCGCGACGTAGGCGCGTGCTCTAAGCAAGCAGAGGCACTGGGCCCCTGCCTCCGCAGGGGCGACGAGCGCTGGGGCGAGAGTGAATATCGCGCATGGATGCCGAGCCACGAAGGAGCGTGCTTTGCTACAGCAACGGCTTGGCTAAAGCCCTATATATACTACGTGACTAAGTAATGAAAGGGTCAAGGGTTAGCGTTCACGGCAGGCTAAAGCTGGATTTGATTCAATTCAAACCAAGGTCGATCAGACTTCTCTCGGAGTCCGAAGAATCGCAATCGCGAGAATTCTCGCATCCAGCCAATGGTCTTACTTGGGTGGCGCGGCGAACAGCACTTCGGCGCGCTGAAACAACACCCAGGAAGTCGCGATGTACTTGTCGCCACCCTGCGGCTTGTTGCCTCGATGGGTATGCGTGAAGCCAGCCGGCGCGATCAGCAATGAACCGGTTTGCGGAACGATCTTGCGCTGCTGATGTAGGAATTCGGTTTCACCGGCGGCGAATGCATCGTTGAGATAGACCGACCAGAGCAGCACCCGGTGCAGGGTCTCGCCATTGCTGTCGCCGACTTTCGGATACAGCTCGCTGTGCCAATACGGATAGCCGCCCTGATCCGCAAGGTACTTCTGGATATTGATCGTCCCAGGCCGAAAAACCTTGACCAGAAGTTGCTGAAGGCGCGCATCGGGCAGCGTACGAATCGAATCGGCATCGAGGCTGACAACCTCGCCCGTGGTCGGATCCGGCATCTGCAGCAAGAGCGGCGCGATCGCCGTATGCGGATATTGGCGCACATAGGCCATAAGGCCTCGCATCATCGCGCTATTGAGCAGATTTGCCGCATTGTTCCATTCAGGATAATCACTGATGCAGATATCCCAGCTGTCCTTGAGCCGCGTATTGACACCGCCACCCGTCTGCCCGCGTACAGCCTTGCCGCTGGTCTCGAACTGCTGGATCAGGGCGCGACAATCTCGCTCGCTGAGCGCATCCGCAAAGCTTTCAATGAAGTCGTTGCCCATGCATCCAGCTCCGGCTGAAACGCGACTACTGCGACGCAGCCGACTATGGTTCGAAACCGTCGGCGAAGATGCGATCGTTCTGCTCGGCGCGGCATGCGATGGGATCAGATTCGATGACGATATTGTCGATCGCCCAGCCGCTGTTGGTGAGATTCGAGTCACTGGTCAGGCGAAAGCGCAAACGCAGATCGCCGAGATTGTCGGTCGATGCGGGCAATGCCACGTGATTGGCCTGCCAGCTCGTGCGCCCCGAGCATTGGTAAAGCGTCGTCCAGCTGGCGCCGCTGTTGACCGAGATTTCGACCTGGCCAAAGTCATAGCCGGATTCGGTATCGCAGCGGTCGTCGAAGCTCAACGTGCTGCCGGCGTAGCCTGTCAGGTCGATCGAGCGTGACAGGCTGCTACCAAGGTTATTGCCGTAGCTCGGCGTTGCCCACACGTTTGTGGAATTTCCTGCCGTTGTATTGTTGCGCACCCACGGCGACTGCGCTGTCCAGCCGTTTGTGCCTGATTCGATGTCGTCGGTAAATGCCGTACACGAATGCAACAAAGCGACATTCTGCGTCTTGCTCAATCCGCCGATCAAATTGATGCCGCTGACGTCTTCGGAGAGGTAGCCGACCGGTGCATCGACGTGCAGGGTGACCGTGCCCGCGAGCATGCTGCGCGTGTAACCGCCATCAACTGCATTGCTGCTCGCCGTGCGGCTTTCGCTGGTGCTGCCATTGCTCACGCGCAGCGTCGTCGCCAGCGGAGTCCCGCCATCGCGTGCCGTGATCGTCCCGCTCAAAGTGGCGATTTCATTCGTCTGGGCAATCTCGATAAAGGTCGCATTCGGTGTTCCGGCCTGGGCCGACGCATCGGTGCCCTGAACGAATACAAGATGCTTGCCGCTGCTCAAGCCGCTCGTCGCGATATTCGTATTGGCTTCTTCAGTTGGGCTGTTGAATGTGCCATCGCTCGCGGTGAGCGAAGCGATCGATAGACTGCCTTCCCACGGCAAACCATCCAGATACGCCTGCGCGCTCGTAATGTTCTGGGTCGGTTCGGTTCCCTGGCTCTGGTTGAAGCGGCTGTCGTCGATGCGCGCGGTCAACGTGACGGGCGATCCCGCGGCGACCAGATCCGGTGTCGCTTCGAGACGCGTTACATCAGGACCACCCGGAAGCAGGTAAGGCGCATGCAGATTGCGCGCGGCATAGCGCAAGGCGGCAAGATTGTCCGGAATGGTTGTGCTCAGAAGCGGTGCACAGGGCTCGAAAAACTGCTGGTCGAGTTCAAAGGTATAGGCCGGCACGCCGAGCGAGCCATAGAAATTGTCGTCGGTGGCGCCATCGGTTGGGTACAGGGTGTCTGATTGTTCGGGCGTATAGCTGTTGAACCAGGCCAGTCGTCTACCGAATGCGCGCAGCGCGGGGCCGTTGGGTGCGAGCCCGGGTTGGTCGCCCCACGGCCAAAGTACGAGATTCGCCGCGCTGTGCATGTCGAGAAACATTCCAGAGGTATCGCTTGGTGCCGCGTTGCCGCCATCGCCCGAAGGGCTCGGGGGATGCAGCGGGCCGCTGCGCCGATCGGTGAACACGCCACCCGTGCAGACGCCGTCATTGGCACAGGTACCGGCGACATAAGCCACCAGCGCGCTCGTCTCGGGTTCGGATAGGGCGACCGGTCCGCGATAGGTCTCGTTGCAAACGCTGCCGCTGGAGCCGCCATTGTTCGGCACGATGTCCCAGTGGAACGGGAAGTTGCGGTTAAGATCGACACCCGAATTATTGGCGTTGTTGCCGCAGCTGGCAACGGAAGTGTCGGTATTCTTGCGCCATAAAATTCCAGCCTCCGCTTTCTTGCGGCCATCCGGATTGGCCTGCAAGATCAGATGGAAGTTCTCGTGATCAACCAGCCAGGTCGCCTCGGCATTGGTGCCGTAGTTGTTTAGCAACCACTCGGCGAAATGCGTATTGACCTCGGCCGGTGCATATTCACGCGCATGGATTGAACTGAACACGACCATGTCTGGCTTGTTCGCAATCGTCGCATCGGTGGCCGTATTGCCGATACGCATCACGCGCATCTGGTAGCCGGCGCTCGCATTCTGTGTGCGCTGCCAGGTCGGGCCGATTTCAATCACCTGGGCCAGGGTCGGGTGCGCGGCGGCCAGCGCATCCATGGTCTGGTAGGTTTCTTCGACAGTGCGATAGCACGAGTAGCCTGGAATTCCAGCGCGTGTTTCGTCGAACGCCTCGGCGTAGAACCGGCGCATATTGGCTGTGGTCGCCATGTCGACGCGGTAGTCGATGCCAAGCTCGGCAAGCTTGGCGAGCTGCTCATCATCGGCGATCAGGCTGGCGGTGTGGTATTTGCGATCAACCTTCATATGCTGGAAAAGCGGCGCGATCCGGGCCAGATCGGAAGGGCTCCGCCAATCAAGATCGACCGCCCAGTCCTTGGCCTGTGCCGATGACGCAGCAGCGAAAACAGCAATCGCAACAAGCAGCCTGTAACGCATGCAGCGCTCCCCAAGTGGATACAGCCCGATATTTTAGCAGTCTCGCAGGGTGCTTGATCAAAATGGCCAATCAGGATGAAATCCACTCATGCCTTGTGGCCGAGTCACCCTGATCATCGGATTGCCGAATCTATGGACATTTACGTCGACGACCTTCACGGTTCTGCTGTGCAAGCCTTGTTGAGCGAGCATCTCGCCAACATGGCCCTGCATTCACCAGCCGAAAGCATCCATGCGCTTGATATCGAAGCCTTGCGCAAACCCGGGATCACATTCTGGTGCGGATGGTCGGCCGGGGACCTGCTTGGCTGCGGTGCGCTCAAGGAGCTCGACACTTCACACGCGGAGATCAAATCGATGCGTACCGCGACCGCTCATCGCCGCAAAGGCGTTGCCGCCGGAATACTGGCCCATTTGCTCAATGTTTCCCATCAGCGCGGCTATCACCGCCTGAGTCTCGAAACCGGTTCAGCCGCGGCATTCGCACCGGCTCGCGCAATGTACGCACGCTTCGGATTCGTCCCCTGCGGTCCTTTCGCCGACTACGTCGAAGACCCTTACAGCGTGTTCATGACGAGGGCGCTGGGGAAAAGCGAATCGCACGCTTAATTCTGAGCGATCTGTTGGTCTGGAACTCGCGAGCTGAGTATCCATGGCGGCGGCAGAAATTGCTCGATTGGTTGTCGCCATTCTTTTTTCAGCCAGCGAGAGCACAGGAATCCGGCAGGAATTTTCAAAACTGCCTCCAAGCAAAACACCAAAACCGTGCGCGAAGCCTCGTTAATCACCTTCTGGTTCAACAATGCTATTTTCGGTTTGGAATCCAACAAAGGCCGCTGTGATGCGAACTCTGACCGCTATGACTCTCTTCGTTCTTTTCGGCGGTAGTGCGTTTGCCGCTCCGGGCTCCGTGGTGATGGATTCCGCGAGCCTTTCCAGGTTGGCTCACGCCCCGCTGGGTAGCACCATCACGCTTGCCGAATTTCCCGCAGGCCCCGGATTGGTGTCGTCGATATCTTTTCAACGATTCGAGATATACGCACCCGACGCCCGCATCATCGCGATTGACGAAAAAGGGCAACACGAAATTCCACGCAGTCCGCGCATCCATCTGCGCGGCTACAGCGCGGATGGCAGTACGCGCATCGGGATTTCGTTCGATCCGGATGCTGCAACATCCCCTTCCGGCTCAGGTTCCGGCCCGGGTGGAGTTTTCGAATTGCGCGGCGAACGCGTCGGTGACGGTTGGCGTCTAAGTGCGATGAGCGAGGCGGATGCCTTGCCCGCTGGCGTAAAACCCCGGTTCGTAGCCAATGAAGATTCTCTACCCAGCCCCTATTCGAGCAGTGGTCTATTCGATCATCTGCTTGGCACCGATACGTCCGCGGTCGCGTCGCGCAAAGCTGTGGTGGCAGTCGATACCGATACGACTTTCATGAGCAAGCGGTTTACGGGCAGCACGTCCCAGGCGACTGCATGGATCGCCGATTTGTTCGCCCAGATGAACGTGATGTACCAGCGCGATCTGAGTGTGACGCTTCTGCAAGGCACGACGTTTTTGCGAACCGCTTCCGATCCGTATGCCAACACCGACCCGGTGGCCGATTCGGCCATGCTCGATGAGTTCGGCAACTATTGGTCTGCAAACTACAGCGGAGGACCCAACAACGTGGCGCGCTCGTTCGCGATGTTGCTTTCGGGTAACTCGAACGATCCGAATGGTGCATCGGGAATCGCCTGGGTCAATTCCTATTGCAAAACAGCTGGCAATGGAGGCAGCTACAGCACCAACCAGATATTCACCAATCCAGCCGTCGCGGTTTCCTACTCGGCGTCCATTGTTGGCCACGAACTTGGGCATAACTTCGGCGCCGCGCACACACATTGCACCAACACCAGCACCGGCGCTTACCCAACCGGCTCGAACACCATCGATAAATGTTCTACAAATGGTACCTCTTGCTACAGCGGGGCAACCAGTTGTCCCCCGACAGGGCCAGGCGCGCCCAAAGGCACCATCATGAGTTACTGCAACCAATTCAACAATGGTGCTTGCGGACAAAACGTACAGATATTTCATCCTACTCAGATCACTTTCTTGCTGGCACGCATCGCTGCCAATACGCCAAGCTGCCTCACTCTCGACAACGACACGATCTTCATCAACGGATTCGAGTGAACTGCCTGACGGTCGTCGACAAGCAGCCCTAGGAGTCATAGCCCGAAGGATTTCAGGGTGTGTAGCCGAGAAAATCGAGGCTGGCCTGGAGCATCGCTTCGGTGCCGGTCTTCAGTGCGCCTTCGTCGACGAAGAATCTCGGTGAATGGTTGAACGCCGCCGTCTCGGTGTCCTTGTCCTTCGGCGTTCCGCCGACGAAGAAGTACACGCTGGGCGCTTTCGCGCCGATACCGAACCAAGGAAAGTCCTCGGATGCGGTCCAGCGCGAGGCCTCGATCACCGAATCTGCGCCGAGTACCTTGGTCATGCTGGCAGTCACGCGTTGGGTCAGGGCCGGATCGTTGGTGTTGACCGGATTGCTGCTGCCTTCGATCGGAACCTCAAGATCAACCGTGGCGCCATGTGCGGCGGCGATATGCTCGGCGACCTGACGCAACTCTGCGAGCGCTTGTTCGCGCATGCCGCTGTCGAAGGTACGCAGGGTGCCCTGCAGAGTGGCTGAGTCCGGCACGATATTGAAGCGCTGGCCGCCATCGAAGACGCCGAAGGTGAGCACGACCGGATCCTTGTTGATGTTCATGCGTCGGCTGACGATCGTTTGCGCGGACATGACGATGTCGGCACCGGCGACGATCGGGTCGATACCCTTCCACGGATTCGCGCCATGCGTCTGCAGACCGTGCACGACGATGCGCAAGGTATCCGAGCTGGCCATGATGCCGCCCGGGCGCACGGCCACCGTACCAACCGAATATGAAGAGGTGACATGCATGCCGAAGATCGCATCGGGTTTGAAATCCTTGAAGATGCCTTCCTTGACCATCAGCGTAGCGCCACCTTCTTCACCCGAGGGCGGGCCTTCCTCGGCCGGCTGGAAAATCATCATGACTTCCCCCGGCAGATCCTTGCGTACGCTGGCCAAGGCGCTGGCGACGCCGAGCGTCGATGCCATGTGCACGTCGTGACCACACGCGTGCATGACGCCTACTTGTTTGCCCTGGTATTCGCCTTTGACCTTCGAGGCAAACGGCAGATCTACTTCTTCGACGACCGGCAACGCATCCATGTCGGCGCGAATCGCCAGTTTCGGTCCGGGTTTGCCGCCCTTGAGGATGCCGATGACGCCGGTATGTGCGATGCCGGTATGTACTTCGTAGCCGAGCTTTTTCAATTCGGCGGCGATCAGCTTGGACGTGCGTATTTCACGATTGCCGAGCTCGGGATGCTCGTGGATATCACGACGCACGGCCGTCATGTGGGCAAGTCGCGCATCGACCATCGATTCGACGGTTTGCTCGGCAGCAAACGCCGTGGGTGCGGCAAGGCATAGGCAAACAGCGGTGCAAAGCAGTTGACGGCGCATGGTGATCTCCCGAGGTCAACCTGCAGTCAAACGCAGTCGCGCTGAGGATGCAACTGCCGAAGATCCGTAGGAGCCCGTTCACGGGCGAGCGTTTTCTTCGATCTGACAAAATGCTCGCCCCTGAAGGGGCTCCTACGGGTATCCGGGATGCCCCAACCTAGCCGTGATGCTCGCGCCCGAGATAATCCTCACTCTGCATTTCGATCAGGCGCGATTCGGTGCGCGCGAAGACGGCGCGATGGCGGCGACCATCGTAGAGATCGATGATCGGCACAGCTGCCGAGAGCACCAGCTTGACGCCATGATCGTAAAGCTCGTCGACGAGTTCGACGAATCGTTGCGCGGCATCTTCGGTCTGCGGCGTGAATTCGGGAACGCCCGAGATCAACACCGTGTGATACGAGCGGGCGAGGAAAATGTAATCGGCAACGCCGCGCGGCCCCTCGCAAATCGCATCGAATTGGAACCAGATCGCACCGTCGCTCTCTCGACGCACCAACACCGGCCGCTCGTTGATGGTCAAACTGAAATCCTCGCGCTCCATGCCGCGTGCGACACGATGGAAGATCGCCAGCATCCCGCGCTCGGCATTGGCGTCGGGAGGCGTCAGATAAACCGGTGCCTGCTTGAGCGCGCGCAGACGCCAGTCGGTCGCGGAAACCATCTCGGCGTTTTCGCAATGGGTTTCAAGCAAGGCGATTGCAGGCAGGAAACGCTCACGCTGCAAACCATCCTTGTAAAGGTCCGCGGGTGCGGTGTTCGATGTCGTCACCAGCATCACGCCATCGGCGAACAGTGCCTTGAGCAAATTGCCAAGGATCATCGCATCGCCGATATCGAGCACGAAAAATTCATCGAGACAAAGTACGCGCGTTTTCACGGCAATGTGCTCGGCGACCGTCACCAGCGGATCGCTGTGTCCGCTCAAGCTGCGCAGTTCGGCGTGGATGCCTTGCATGAAGCGATGAAAATGCACGCGGCTCTTTGCCTCGATCGGCAACGACTCGAAGAACAGATCCATCAGAAATGTCTTGCCGCGTCCGACGCTACCCCACAAATAAAGTCCACGCGGGATCTCGCGGCGCTGCCCGCGCAAGCGTTGCCAAAGCGACGGCACGGCCTCGTCGGCCAGCGCGTCGAACATGCGATCAAACTCGACCAGCGCAATGTGTTGGGCCGGATCGTCACTCCACTTGCGCTCGGCGACACCTTGCGCATAACGCGCGCTCGGCCGCGCGGAAATGGAACTCATGCCGGATCGTTTATCTTCGGCAAATGCGCGCGCATGGCGTTCTTGATCGCGCCACGCAGATCCATCAGGCGACGGTGGAAGAAATGACTCGTCTCGGCCATGCGCACAAGTTGCGGGGCGACATCGAGTTGCTCGATCCAGTCGAAAACGACTTGCGGATCGACCACCTCGTCCTCCTCGCCTTGCACGACAAGCCACGGACATTCGGGTAACTCGAACTCCTTGAAATCCCAACGTCCGACCGGCGGCGCGATCGTGATCAACGCCTCGGCGCCGAGGCGCTTGGCATTGCGCAAGGCGACATAGCTGCCGAACGAAAAACCGGCCAGCCACAGCACGGCTTGCGGGCGCACCTTGCGTGCCCAATTGACCACGGCGGCGAGATCCTCGCTTTCGCCCACGCCCTCATCAAATGTGCCCTCGGATTTGCCGATGCCACGGAAATTGAAGCGCACGGTATCGAGCCCGAGTTCACGCAGCGAACGCTCGATGATCGTCACAACCTTGTTATGCATGGTGCCGCCATGCAGAGGATGCGGATGACAGATCACCGCGATGCCGGCACTCGGCGCCGCGCCTTTGGTTTCACCGGGTTCGCTGGCGATTTCGATCGCGCCGACCGGACCGGTCAAAAGGAAACTGGCGGGTTCTCCGGGGAAAGTCGCCGGCGCGGTCTTGGCTGGGTCTTCGCTCATGGCGCGCATGATACCGTGAAGCTCGACTTGCACATTCTGCTGCGATGAATCACCTCGCCCATGCCTTGCTTTCCGGTTCGAACGACGATGTCCGACTCGGCGGCATGCTCGGCGATTTCGTGCGCGGCGGCATTGATCCGCAACTGCCGATCGGCGTGCGTCATGGCATCGCCCTGCATCGGGCCATCGACACCTTTACCGACACCCATGTCGAGATTCGCGCGGCGCGTGCATTGTTCGAGCCGCCGTATCGACGCTATGCCGGAATACTCATCGATATCTGGTTCGATCACCTGCTCGCCCGTGATTTTTCCGAGTGGGCTGATATCCGGCTTAGGGATTTCAGCGATGACCTGTTACGTCTTTTGCAGGACCGCAATGACTTGCTGCCCGAGTCACTGGGCCGTTTTCGCGTTTACATGCGAGCACGCGGGTTGCCGGCCGCCTATGCGAACCGGCCAATGGTCGGCGATGTGTTGATCGGTGTTGGTTCGCGGTTCAAGCATGCGAATCCGCTGGCGCATGGACTGATCGAAATCTCGCGTCTGGAATTCGAACTGGCTCGCACTTTTGCCTGCTTCTTTCCGCAACTCGTTGCATTCGCGGCTGGCTGGCACGAATTGCCACGCGACTGATCAAAAAAAGCTGCGGCCGGGACAACCACCCCCATCCCGACCGCAGCACCCACCTGAACTAACTCTCGTAAGCCGATTCACCGTGCGAGGTGATATCGAGGCCTTCACGTTCTTCTTCCTCGCTGACGCGCAGGCCGAAGACCGCCTTGGCGATCATGAACGAGGCGATCGAAACCGCTCCGATCCAACCGATCGTGATCAGTACCGCGATGCCCTGAATACCAACCTGGGTAATGATCGAATAGCCGTCTCCACCATTGCCTCCGAGCGAGGGCGCATGGAACACGCCGGTCAACAGCGCACCGACTATGCCGCCGATGCCGTGAACGCCGAAGACATCAAGGCTGTCATCGACGCCGAGGATCTTCTTCAGTCCAGTGACACCCCATACGCAAACCACACCGGCCGCGACGCCGATTGCGATTGCCCCAAACGGACCCACCAAGCCCGCTGCCGGTGTGATGCCAACCAATCCGGCGACCGCTCCGGAGGCGACGCCAAGTGCCGATGGCTTGCCTTTGGCGACTGCTTCGACAACCGCCCAGGCGACAACAGCCGCAGCCGTGGCAAGCAGGGTGTTGAGGAAAGCCAGCGCGGTGCCGGCATTTGATTCAAGGTTCGATCCGGCATTGAATCCGAACCAGCCGACCCAGAGCAGCGAGGCACCGACAAAGGTCATCGTCACGTTGTGCGGCTTGATCGCCTCACGTCCGAAGCCGAGTCGCTTGCCGACGAAGTACGCACCGATCAATCCGGCGACACCGGCGTTGATATGGACGACCGTGCCTCCCGCGAAATCGAGTGCACCCATCGCGAACAGATAGCCGCCGGCACCCCAGACCATATGCGCAATCGGCAGATAGCCAAAGGTGAACCAGAGCACCGAGAACAGGATCAAAGCCGAGAATTTGATGCGCTCGGCGAACGCGCCAATGATCAATGCGCCGGTGATACCTGCAAACGTCGCCTGGAATGCGATGAATACGTACTCGGGCAATTTCACTGTGGCCGTAAAGGTGTCCGAAAGCGAATCGACCGTGACCCCCGAGAGGAACAACTTGTCGAATGACCCGATCACCGCATTGCCACCGACAAAGGCGATGCTATAGCCGTATATAGCCCAGAGCAGGATCAGCAGCGAGAAGATGACCATGACCTGGATCATCACCGACAACACGTTCTTCGAACGCACCATGCC
>JBBQTY010000131.1:0-11432 GCA_038234445.1 Lysobacterales bacterium | reverse complement strand
AAACTGCGGTTAAGTTCTCGTCGGCTTGTCGGCTTTCGCCAGATGATCCGGGTGAAACGGTTCAACCATGCTGGTGTTTCAGGGGTACTCGATTTCATAGGCCATCGCATGTCTGCGATCTGGCAGCTTTTGTCCAAATCCTGTTTCAAATCATTTAGAGGAAGGTAGTAATGAACAAGCGATTGACGATGCGGCTGTTGCCGCTGATGCTTTCTTCGCTGTTTGCCGTGTCTGGCGCCTATGCGCAGAGCACGTCGGCAAGCCTCGGCGGCACCGTGACCGATGCGCAAGGCAAGCCAGCCACTGGCGCCGAAGTCACGATCACGCATAGCGCCTCGGGCACCGTCAGTCATGTGACGACCGATGCGGCAGGACGCTACTCGGCACGTGGTCTGCGCGTTGGTGGTCCTTACACGATCACGATCATGAAAGACGGACAGTCCGAAAAACGCGACAACGTCTATCTGCAGATCGGCGACGCCAACACGGTCAGCGCCAGCTTGGTACCGGCGGAAAGCCTCAACACGATCGTCGTGACCGGCAATGCCAACTCGATCTTTAGCGCAGAGAAGATGGGCACCGGCACCAATATCTCAAACCAGCAGATCCAGGAACTGCCCTCGATCGGCCGAAACATTCAGGATTACATCCGCCTCGATCCGCGTATCGCCCAAGTCAGCAAGGCGGACGGATCCATCTCCGCCGGTGGCCAAAACACGCGATTCAATGCGATCCGCATCGACGGCGTCGCCACCAACGATCCGTTCGGTCTGGAAGGCAACAACTTTCCAACCGAGCGTCAGCCGGTCTCGATTGATGCCATCGAGGAAATCAATATTGGCCTCGCCAACTACGATGTCACAACCACCGGTGGATCCGGCGCTGTTGTCAACGCTGTTACCAAATCCGGCACGAATGACTTCCATGGAAGCGTTTACGGTGTCTATCGCAACGACAACATGGTGGGCGATGACCGCAACGGCAACAGTTTCACCGGCTTCAAGGACGAGAAGACCTACGGCGCGACCTTTGGTGGCCCGCTGATCAAGGACACCTTGTTCTTCTTCGTCAACTACGAGAAGTTCAAGCGTGCAGCGCCAGGGGCCGATACTCTGAACTCGCCGATCGGCAATGGCCACATCACCAGTGCTGATATTGCGGCGATCCAGAGCATCGCCCAGAACACCTGGGGCTTCAACGCCGGATCGCTCGATGGCGCCAGCGCGTTGGGCACCGATATCGAGGAGTACGCGGCAAAGATCGACTGGAACATCAACGAGAACCATCGTGCCAGCTTCCGATACAGCAAGCTGGCCCAGGATGTCGCGAAAATTCCGAACTTCAACAGCACCTCGGTTTCACTCGATAGCCACTGGTACAACCAGAACAAGACATTCGAAAGCTATGTCGGCGAATTGTTCAGTGACTGGAGCGAGAATTTTTCGACCGAATTGAAGGCGTCCTATCGCGTGTACGACGCGGTTGCCCAACCGACTTCGTTTCTGCCGCAGATCCGCATCGATTTCGGCAACGATGCCGTGTACCTCGGTACCGAGCAGAATCGTCATGTCAATGTGATCAATACCAAGGAAAAGAGCCTGTTTGCAGCCGGCAACCTGTTTCTTGGTGATCACACGGTCAAGTTCGGTGTTGATTGGACGAACAATGACATCTTCAACTACTACGGTCGCAATCAGAACGGAACCTACCGTTTCAGCAGTCTCGCCGACTTCGAATCGGGCAATCCGCGCCAGTTCGACTACCGTGCGCCGCGTCCTGGTGGCAGCTATGCAGACATTCCCGCGCAGTATCAGCTGAGGAATACCGGGTTGTTCGTCCAGGACAGTTGGGCAGCAACCTATAACCTCAACGTCACCTTGGGTGTCCGCGTTGATACGCCTGATTTCCCGGACAAGCCGCTTTACAACGTCAACATCCAGAACTTGTACGGCTACGACAACACGAATCGTCCGAACAGTTCCGTCGTGCAGCCGCGTTTCGGTTTCAACTACAACATCGAATCCGAGCGTCCGACCCAGGTGCGCGGAGGCATCGGTCTGTTCATGGGGGCGCCGCCGAACGTCTGGTTGGCTGGTGCCTATCAGAATACGGGGCTCAACTATGTCGAATACAGCTCCAGCGTAAGCGGCGGTATCGGCCCAATCTTCAATCCCGATCCGAACAATCAGCCGACGACCGGCTTTTCGGTTGGCGGTCGCCAGAACGTCGATATCATCGAGCCCGGCTTCAAGATGCCTTCGGTCTGGAAGGCAAACATTGCTCTTGATCACGAGCTGCCATGGGCGGGCATCGTGGCCTCCGCCGAAGTGCTTTCGTTCTGGAACCAGGACGGCATTTACTTCAACCGTCTCGACCTTGGCACAGCGACGGCAGTCAGCCAGGACGGACGCTCGCTGTTCTACAACCAGGCGGGTCTGAACCCGGCGAACTGGGGCGCGACCTCACCAATTTCTGGTCGCGGTGTCTCTTCGCGCGCGAATCGTCCGAGCACGATCGGCGACGCCATCCTGATCCGCAATACGGACAAGGGCGGTGGCAACCAGATCACGTTGAGTCTAGCCAAGCCGAAGAGCGAGAACGGCTGGTCATGGCTCGCAGGCTACACACATACCGAAGCCACCGAAGTCAGCTCAGCGACCAGTTCGCAAAACACCTCGAACTGGAACAACTCGCCGATCTACGACGCCAATGAAAATGTGGCCTACGATTCGCGCTATGCGTTCAAGCATCGCTTTACCGGAATCGTGACCAAGGAATGGAAGTTCTTTGGTGACAACAAATCCTCGGCATCGCTTGTCTATGAAGGGCGTACCGGACGTCCGTATAGCTTGGTCTTCTTCAACGATGCCAATGGTGACAGCCGCAGCGCGAACGACCTTTTCTACGTGCCGAACGGTCCGGGCGATGTGATCTTCCCGAATGCGGCTGAAGAAACCGCTTTCTTCGCCTTTCTTGATGCGCATCCGGAGATCAACAAGTACCGAGGTCGTGTCGCTCCCGCGAATTCGTTCAACGCCAAGTTCTTGAACAACTTCGACATGCGCCTGACCCAGGAATTCCCGGGCTTCATGGATGGACACAAGGCCGAATTCACGCTCGACATTTTGAATATCGGTAACCTGATAAACAAGAACTGGGGACAGATCGACGACTACGGGTTCTTCTCGACCCGTCGTATCGTCAATTTTGCCGGTATCGATCCTGCAACCGGAAAGTACGTCTACCGCTTCAACGGCGCAGATAGTTCGAGCATCCAGGAAGTCAACGGAGACGGTATCAACACCGGTGTATCACGTTGGTCCGTACAGGCGACTTTCCGCTACAAGTTCTAAGTCGCATTTTTCTTCACAGGCAATGCAAACCGGCGTCCGCAAGGGCGCCGGTTTTTTTATGCCGAACGGAATCCGGCTCATCGAATTGACGCAAACGTATTGACCAGATCATGCCCATTCGCGGATGCTAGTCGACCGCCATAAGCCGGTTGTCCCGTCACCACGAGGTTTTGCGGATCGTGATGCACCAGAAGAGAGATAAATGAATAATCCAGATCCATCCCATATTCAACCGACCACGGTCAGTGCGCACATCGCGCCGGCCGCTGGCCTCGATGTTCTTTCACGTCAGGAAGTCGCTCGCTTGCGCGATGCGAGTTCGGGCGGACTGCATCAGTTGCTGCGCAGCTGTGCGTTGGCTGTGCTCACCCAAGGTCTGGTCACTGACGATCCGCGTGCTGCCGTCGAGCTTTACGCCAATTTTGATATTGAAGTGTTGCAGCAGGATCGCGGTGTGCGACTGGAGCTGATCAATGCGCCTGCGCATGCGTTCGTGGATGGCAAGATTATCCGCGGTATCAACGAATTGCTGTTTGCAGTTGTACGCGACATTGTATACGTAGCAAATCAGATGGAGGGTGGCAGTTTTGACCTCGAGTCTTCCGAGGGCATCACCCACGCTGTTTTCGACATCCTGCGCAATGCGCGCGTTTTTCGACCGAATGTGGATCCGAACCTGGTCGTTTGCTGGGGCGGCCATTCAATTTCGCGCACCGAATACGATTACACCAAGCAAGTCGGATATCAGCTCGGCTTGCGTGATCTTGATATCTGTACCGGCTGTGGCCCGGGTGCGATGAAAGGACCCATGAAAGGCGCAACGATTGCCCACGCCAAACAACGCCGGCGCAAGAATCGTTATATCGGCATCACTGAGCCCGGCATCATCGCCGCCGAGTCGCCGAATCCGATCGTCAACAACCTCGTCATCATGCCGGATATCGAGAAGCGTCTTGAGGCGTTCGTGCGCACCGCGCATGCGATCATCGTGTTCCCGGGAGGCGTCGGTACGGCTGAAGAAATCCTTTATCTGCTCGGTATCCTGCTGCATCCGGAGAATCACGATATTCCGTATCCGCTGATCTTTACCGGTCCGCGCGAATCGGCTGCGTACTTCGAGCAGATCGATCGTTTTCTGCGTCTTGCGCTGGGCGATGATGTCGCGCGCCACTACCAGATCATCGTGGACGATCCGGCGCAAGTTGCGCGTCAGGTCATCAAGGGCGTCGAACGTGTGCGCAAGTATCGCCTCGACAACCGCGATGCGTTCTTCTTCAACTGGGCAATCAATATCGACGAAGCCTTGCAGTATCCATTCAAGCCGACTCATGAAGCGATGGCCGGACTGAATCTGCATCGCGAGCAGCCTCAACACGAGTTTGCCGCGGATTTGCGCCGCGCGTTCTCAGGAATCGTCGCGGGTAACGTCAAGATCGACGGCATGCGTGCGATCGAGCAACACGGCCCATTTCTAATCCGCGGTGACGACGCGATCATGCAGGCTCTTGATGAGCTACTGGCCAGCTTTGTGGCCCAGCAGCGCATGAAGCTGCCGGGGGGAGCGACCTATGTTCCGTGCTATCAGGTGGTCAGGGATTGAGCAGCCTCTGATCGGGAAATTCGAGGCACCACCGTAGGAGCCCGTTCACGGGCGAGCTCTTTGTCAATCCCGTATGAAAGCTCGCCCCTGAAGGGGCTCCTACATTCGATGTCGTGATTTTTTGCGTTGCAAGATGCAATCTTGAGCGGGCTTTAATGCTCGATTGACGACGTTAGAAACAGGCATGCTATTCCGTGACGATCGCATTCGGAGCGAAGAGCAGCGAATTGCGATTTTCGAGTCGGTTCCGTGATGGCCAAATTCACCACGCGAAGTCCCGCTTGGGCGGATACGATCAGCAGCTTTGCAAGCTCGACGTCATCGATCGGAGCGTCGACGCAATCAACATCGCGACGTGCTTTTTCCTGGATGAGCGGATTTAGATTCGTATGACAAACCAGCAAGTCGGCGATGTTCATTGCACGCAAGGCTTTCAAGGTCAGCAAGCCGGGATCGCCGTGGCTGACGTCGACAACGGTGATCTGGCCCTTCGCGTCCAGCAAATTATCGCCGCACGCCAGCGAGTCCGAGAAAACTTGCGCCGCCTTATCGAGTTGACCACTTTGCAGCAGCCGCGAAATCGGGCCGTCAAGGATCTGATCGAACCAACGGCGGCGCAGTTTCAGGTCAGGGAATTGTTGACGGATTGCTTCGCGATTCGAGGCAAACAGCGATGCCAGAGTTCCGAGCGATTCAACGAGTTCGGTTTCAAATCGTTCGCGCAGGCGACGCGCCAACATGGGCGCTGCACCCCCTGAGGAAATGGCAATCTGCAACGGATCACGGTCAACCACCGCAGGCACGTGGAAGGTCGAGAGCACGGCATCGTCAACCACGTTGATCAACTTCTTGCGATGCGTGGCCTCAGCGGCAAGCTGCGTATTGAAGGCATGATCATCGGTCGCTGCCACCACCATCCAGACGTGATCGATCCAGGCGGCATCGAACTCGCCTTGCAAGCGCTGCAGTCGATCCTGTTCCAGCCACGCGGTCAGAACAGTGTTGAGTTCCCTGGCATGGATCTGGACGCGTGCACCGGCTTTGAGCAAGGCTTCGACCTTGCGCTGTGCGACGTCGCCGCCGCCGACAACCAGTATGTCGCGGTCTGTAAGGTTTGCAAAAATCGGAAACAGCGGCATCAATGGGTCATCCGAGAACGGCGATCCGCGAAGAGAAGAACCGCATTCTCGATGACGGCATTGTTACTTGCGCGGGCGCCCTTTGTTTGGCCCAGAGCTCGGATATTGCGGTGGTTTGCTAGCTGGGCGCGGCGGACGCTTGCTCGGTTCCGTGGAATCATCATCGCTGCCGCGCGGTTCACCGGCCGTGCCACGCGTGATGCGCAGACGCTGACCGGCAACCCAGGACTTCTTCAGCACCTGCAGGATTTCAGACGGCATGCCCTCGGGCAGGTCGACCAGGCTGTGATCCTCGCGGATCGTGATGCGGCCAATATGTTTGCTGTCGAGTTCGGCTTCGTTGGCGATGGCGCCGACAATGTTGCCGGGTTTTACGCCGTGCATGTGGCCCACTTCCACGCGGAAGGTTTCCATGCCCGATTCCGGAGGACGGTGTTCGGATGCGGCAGGCGCACGTGGCTCGCGCGTTTCAGAAACGCGTTTGCGTCCATCCTCGGCCGGATTGCTGAAGGCTTCAGTGCGTGCCGCGCGCGGATGCGGCGGACGATCGGCACGCGGACGTTCGCTACGTTCGCTGCGTTCGGCGCGCTCAGGGCGCTCACCGCGCGATGGACGTTCGTCGCGACTCGGGCGTTCGTCGCGACCGCGCTCACCTCGATTGGCGAAATCCTTACGCTCACGGCTGGCGGTTGGATCGAAATCGTGACGCTCCGGCTTGGCCTTGGCATCGAGCAACAACGGCTTGTCACCTTGAGCAAGGCGAGCCAATGCGGCTGCGATTTCGATCGCCGGCACATCGTGCTCGCTTTCGTATTTTTCGATCAGGCCGCGGTAGAAACTCAGATCGCTCGCCGCCAGCGCCGTGGTGATGCGGTCCTTGAAACGCGTGATGCGGAGATCATTGACGGTTTGCACGGACGGCAACTCCATCATCTCGATCGGCTGACGTGTCGCGCGCTCGATCTGGCGCAGCATGTTGCGCTCGCGCGGTGTCACGAACAGGATCGCATCGCCTTCGCGACCGGCACGCCCGGTGCGGCCGATGCGGTGCACATAGGATTCGGTGTCGTACGGAATATCGTAGTTGAGCACGTGACTGATGCGCTCGACATCGAGACCGCGTGCGGCGACATCGGTGGCGACGAGGATATCGAGCTTGCCGTCTTTCAACTGCTGGATTGCGCGCTCGCGCTGGGCCTGGGCAAGATCGCCATTGATTGCCGCCGCAGCGAGGCCACGTGCCTGAAGGCGTGTGGCGAGTTCATCAGTCGCAATCTTGGTGCGCGCAAAGATGATCATCGCGTCAAACGGTTCGGCTTCAAGGATGCGGGTCAGCGCATCAAGCTTGTGCATGCCGCTGACTAGCCAATAGCGCTGGCGGGTCTTTGCCGCGGTGGTCGTCTTCGACTTGATCGTGATCTCGACCGGCTCGCGCAGGTGGTTTTGCGCGATGCGCCGGATCTGCGTGGGCATGGTCGCCGAGAACAAGGCGACCTGACGCGTCGGCGGGGTTTTCTTGAGCACCGCTTCGACGTCGTCGATGAAGCCCATGCGCAGCATTTCGTCTGCTTCATCGAGAACGAGACAGGTCAGCTCGGACAAATCGAGCGAACCGCGTTCAAGGTGATCGATGACGCGACCCGGCGTGCCGACAACCACGTGCACACCACGTCGCAAGCCGCTGAGCTGAGGGCCGTAGGCCTGGCCGCCGTAGATCGGCAGCACATGGAAACCCGGGATATGCGCGGCATAGGTCTGAAACGCTTCGGCAACCTGGATGGCCAGTTCGCGCGTTGGCGCGAGCACGAGTGCCTGCGGCTTGGTCTTGCGCAGATCGAGCTTGTTGAGGATCGGCAGGGCGAACGCGGCGGTTTTACCGGTGCCGGTCTGGGCCTGGCCCAGCACATCCTTGCCGGCCAGCAGATGCGGGATCGTTTCCGCCTGGATCGGTGAGGGCGATTCATAACCGACATCGGAAAGAACGCGCTGCAATGGCTCGCTGAGCGCGAGATCCTTGAAGGTGATAACGGCTGGCGTGACGGGGGTCGCCGGGTCTGACATGAGATACTCGATGCGCCGACGGCCGCAAGCAGCAGGTCAGCGTGAAAGGAAGGCCGCATATTGTAACGATTTGTCGGCCCTCCCGCGCGTTATGCATAGTGTGATGTCCTTCGGGACGTTCCAATTCAAAACAGTTGCTGCATCTGCGCCCCGTAGGAGCCCCTTCAGGGGCGAGCTCTTCGTTCAAATCCAAGGCAAGAAGCTCGCCCGTGAACGGGCTCCTACGAGTCACCCGAGCTGACGCGTGCCCTCATAGGAGGGTGAGCTCTCCATCATGCGCAGGATTTGAATTGCTCTTGAAATCAGCAGTTTGTGTCTGTCGAACTTGTTTCCACCCGCACCAGCCCCCAGTACATGGGCTTGCAGTTCACCTCAAAGAATTCCGCCATGACTGAAATGATTGCGCTGGCCGAGCAGCGTCTGCTGCGACCGGGCGGCCTTGCCACGACTGATCTTGATCGCGTTTTTGCACGCCTGATGACGCCCGCAGTCGATAGCGCGGATCTGTATTTCCAGCATTCGCGCAGCGAGTCGTGGCTGCTTGAAGACGGCATCGTCAAGGATGGCAGCCACTCGATTGAGCAGGGTGTCGGCGTGCGCGCGCAGTCCGGCGAGAAAACCGGTTTTGCCTATTCCGATGACATCGTCATGCCGGCTTTGCTCGAAGCGGCGGGCTCGGCGCGCGCGATCGCGCGTGAAGGATCCAATGGCAATGGCCGCCCACTCGCGGCCACCTCGGCGCGTGCTCTGTATCCCGCTATTGATCCGATCGATTCGATGTCGAGTGAGGCCAAGGTTCGCTTGCTCGGCGAGATAGATGCCTATGCGCGCGCGCTCGATTCGCGCGTTAAAGAGGTCATCGTCAGTATTTCGGCAACGGTTGACACGATTCTTGTCGCTGCCTCCGATGGCACGTTCGCGGCCGATGTGCGCCCGCTGGTGCGCTTCAATGTTCAGGTCATCGTCGAACAGAATGGTCGTCGCGAAAGCGGCAGTAGTGGCGGGGGTGGACGTTTCGATCTGGTCGAGTTGCTCAACAACGATCGCGCGCAGCGCATCGCGCGCGAAGCCGTGCGCGGCGCCTTGGTCAATCTTGATGCGGTGGAAGCGCCGGCCGGCAATATGACTGTCGTACTTGGGCCAGGCTGGCCGGGCGTATTGCTGCATGAGGCGATCGGCCATGGCTTTGAAGGGGACTTCAACCGCAAAGGCACTTCGGCATTTTCCAATAGCATGGGTCAACGCGTGGCCGCGAAGGGCGTGACGATTGTCGACGACGGCACCCTGGCCGGGCGCCGCGGTTCTCTCAGCATCGATGACGAAGGCACGCCGACCAACTGCACGGTACTTGTGGAGGATGGCATTATGCGCGGCCTGATCCAGGACAAGTTCAACGCGCGTCTGATGGGCGCAAAACCCACCGGCAATGGCCGCCGCGAATCGTTCGCGCATCTGCCGATGCCGCGCATGACGAACACATACATGCAGGCCGGCGACAAGGATCCCGAAGAGATCCTGCGCTCGGTAAAGCGCGGTCTCTACGCAGTCAACTTCGGCGGTGGTCAGGTCGATATCACCAACGGCAAGTTCGTGTTCTCGGCGAGTGAGGCCTACCTGATCGAGGACGGCAAGGTCACCCGTCCGGTCAAGGGTGCAACCCTGATCGGCGCCGGTCCCGAAGTGCTCAAGCATGTTTCGATGATCGGCAACGATCTCAAACTCGATGAAGGCGTTGGTGTCTGCGGCAAGGATGGCCAGAGTGTGCCGGTTGGCGTCGGCCAACCGACCTTGAAGATCGACAATCTCACCGTCGGTGGAACTGCCGCTTGATCGCTATTCCGGTGTGGCAACCCCCGGCTGCAGTTCACGCAAGGTGCGAAACAGTTCGCGTGATGCTTTCGGCGGCTTCTGTTTCTTCGCTTCAACGTTGGCCTGGCGGATCAGGTTGCGCAGATGCTGGCGGTCGGCCAAGGGAAACTGGGCGATCACCTCGTCGAGTGCGCTATCACCTTCGGCGATCAGGCGATCGCGCATGTTCTCGAGCTGGTGCAGGGCAGCGGTTTCGCGATGCGATTGCTGCTTGCTGATGTCGAGCACGGTGCGGATCGCGTCGATTTCTTCGGTTTCCAGGCGACGCATCAGTTTGGCGACGTACTGGGTTTCGCGTTTGCGCGCGATCGGCTGGTGAATGGCGCGCGTACGTCGAACTTCATCGAGAATGGCGGAATCGAGCGGTATGCGGCCCAGTTGGGCATCGGTCAACGTGGCCAGGGTTTCGGCCAGTTTGAATATGGCGGCCGCGTCGCGGCGCAACTGACTGCGGCTCGGGCCTTCGAGGGTGTCATCGGTTTCATCAAGAGACATCGGATTTCTACAGGTAATGGCCAGTCCCGATTCAACGGAATGGCAGCCAACGGACACAGAGGATAAGGCGTGAATCAGGCAATCACCAATCGCGACGACAGTATCGTCGAACTCGACCGCCTCTCGGCGCTGACCGAGGACGTGCTCAAGCGCTGCCGGGCCAAGGGCGCCAGCGAAGTGGATGTCGGCCTCGGCGTCGACGTTGGACTGAGCGTCAGCGTGCGTCTCGGCGAGATCGAATCGATCGAACACAACCGTGATCGCGGTCTATCGTTGACCGTCTATTTCGGCAAACGCAAAGGGTCGGCCAGCACCGCCGATCTGCATCCGGATTCGATCGAAAAAACCATCGAACACGCCTGTGCGATCGCGAAACACACGCAAGAAGATCCGTGCAATGGACTTGCCGATACGGAACTGCTGGCCCACGATTTTGCCGATCTTGATCTCTGGCACCCATGGGACATCACGACCGAAGAGGCGAGCGAGCTTGCGTTGCGTTGCGAGGAAGCCGGCCGCAGCTTCGATTCACGCATCAGCAACTCTGAGGGTGCCAGCGTGCAGATTGGCTCATCGCTCGCGGTGGGTGCGACCTCGAACGGATTTTTTTCGCGTGAGCGAGATACCCGTCACTCGATTTCGGTGGCTTTGCTCGCCGAAGACGAAGCGGGCATGCAGCGCGACTACTGGTTTGAATCGGTGCGCAGTGCGGAGGATTTTCCGGATGTCGCATCGATTGGCCGCAAGGCCGCCGAACGCACGGTCGCACGCCTTGGCGCACGCAAGCTCGGCACGCAAAAGTGCCCGGTATTGTTCTCGCCGCAGGTCGCGCGCAGTTTGATCGGGCATCTCGTATCGGGTGTCAGCGGTGGCGCCTTGTATCGCAAGGCGAGTTTTCTTGTCGACCATATCGGC
>JBBQTY010000130.1:0-11664 GCA_038234445.1 Lysobacterales bacterium | reverse complement strand
ACGCCGCCGATCGCATCTGAACCCCAGTAGCTCGCACGCGGTCCGCGCACGATCTCGATGCGCTCAACGGTCGCCAGTGGAAGGGTTTCCCAGGTGAACGCGCCCGTGCCGAGGGCCGAGACACGCACGCCGTCGATCAGTACGAGCACATGGTTGTTGTTGGTGCCGCGCAGGAAGATCGACGTTTGCCCGCCAGGGCCTCCCGTGCGTGCGATGTCGATGCCGCCCTGAAGACGCAACAGGTCGCTGATATCGCGCGTCGCGCTGGCCTCGATGTCGTCACGCGTGATGATGCTGACATCAGCGAGGGTGTCATCGACGGTCTGCGCAACCCGTGTTGCGGTGACCACGACTTCGGGCTGCAGATTCGCCTCGTCGGCGAGGGCGGAGCCGCTGAAAGCGGCCAGAATACTTAAAGATAAAACGGAATAACGGCACATGAAGGTTTCTCCGAACGCACACCCGCGGAAACCAGGTGTTGCGACGGATCAACAAGCGCGCATGGACGGAGCCATGAATGCCCGTCCGTTGCCCGCCGCAACGCCTGGAACGATCGACGTCTACGACGTCAGCCTCAAGGCCGGTCTCCGGGCTTGCAAGCGATGCGGATGCATCGGCCTGATCACCTTCCCGTGCAACGCACAGTGGTCAATCGATCAGGTTTGGCTTGCCTACCGTTGCGGGGGCAGCGCTGGCATTGCGACGAATCGCGGACCAGCTTCCCGTTTCACCCGCTCAAACGATCAGGCACCTTTGGCGGCGCGCAGTGTAACTGAAAGCCGGGATTCGGGATTCGGGAATCGGGAATCGGGAATCGGGAATCGGGAATCGGGAATCGGGAATCGGGAATCGGGAATCGGGAATCGGGAATCGGGAATCGGGAATCGGGAGAGCATGCGGTCTTTTGTGGGAAGTGGCTTCAGCCACGATGCTCTTGTTTGAATCGGAGAAAAGCATCGTCCCCAAGAGGGGACAAGGGGCTGAAGCCACTTCCTACAAAAAGCGATCGCGCTCAACGTGCTAGATAACGCATCGCGTCGGCGAGGCCGTGTGGCGTCAACGGATACATCTTGTCCTCCACCAGTTCGCGCACGACATCGGTCGACGGCGTGTAGCGCCAGCGCTCTATCGGCGTCGGATTGATCCAGACGACCTTGCGGAAACGCTCCTTGAGGCGCTGGAACCAGACCGAGCCCGGTTCTTCGTTCCAGTATTCGACGCTGCCGCCGGCGTGGGTAATCTCGTAAGGGCCCATCGCCGCATCGCCGACGAAGACAACCTTGTGATCGGGGTTGTAGCGGCGCAGTAATTCGCTGGTCGGCGTCGCTTCGCTGCCGCGGCGCTGGTTGTCGCGCCAGACATGGTCGTAGATAAAATTATGGAAATATAAATGTTCGAGTCGCTTGAACTCGGACTTGGCTGCGCCAAACAGGGATTCGCACACATAGACGTGCTCGTCCATCGAGCCTCCGACATCGAGAAACAGCAGTACCTTGACTGCATTGTGGCGCTCGGGGCGCAGGCGAATATCCAGCATGCCTTCGCGCGCGGTGGCCGCAATCGTGCCATCGAGATCGAGTTCATCGGCCGCACCTTCGCGTGCGAAACGACGCAGCCGACGCAACGCGATCTTGAGGTTGCGCGGACCGAGCTCGGCATCGGCATCAAGATTTCGATAAATGCGTTGATCCCAGACCTTGGCCGCCATCCTGCCGCCGCCTTGTGAACCGACCCGAATGCCGCCCGGATGGAAACCGCCCGCACCGAACGGACTTGTGCCGCCCGTGCCAATCCAGCGGTTGCCTCCAGAATGGCGTTCCTTTTGCTCTTCGAGGCGCTTGCGAAACTCCTCCAAGAGCTTGTCGAGGCCGCCGAGCGATTCGATCTGAGCCTTCTCCTCGTCGCTGAGCAAGCGCTGCATGCTCTGGCGCAACCAGTCTTCCGGAATGGCCGCGAGTTGTTCCGGGCCGATCGACTGGATGCCGCTCAGGTACTGACCGAAGACACGATCAAAGCGATCGTAGTGACGCTCATCCTTGACCAGGATCGTGCGCGCGAGACTGTGCAGTGCTTCAGGATCGGCAAACGCGAAATCGGACTCCAGCGCTGCCATGAAATCCAGCCACTCACGCAGACTTACCGGCACACGCGCCGAGCGCAAGGCTTCGAAGAATCCGATCAGCATCAGCTGCGGCTCTGTCGCCGATGCATGAAGGCGAGACGTTCGAGCAACTGCACGTCCTGCTCATTCTTGATCAGCGCGCCGTAAAGCGGCGGAATGGCCTTGGCCGCATCGCGCTCGCGCAGCGCCGAGAGTGGGATCTGATCGGCCAGCAGCAACTTGAGCCAGTCAATCAATTCCGATGTCGATGGCTTTTTCTTGAGGCCGGGAATCTCGCGCAGCTCAAAGAACATCTCGAGCGCGCGCGAAACGAGATCCTCGGCGATCTTCGGAAAATGCACCGCAACGATGCTTTCGAGTGTGGCGCGATCGGGAAATGCGATGTAGTGGAAGAAGCAACGACGCAGGAACGCATCGGGCAATTCCTTCTCGTTGTTCGAGGTGATCACGATGATCGGGCGTTGTCGCGCACGCACGGTTTCACCGGTCTCATAGACATGGAATTCCATGCGGTCGAGTTCGAGCAGCAAGTCGTTGGGAAATTCGATATCAGCCTTGTCGATCTCGTCGATCAGCAACACTGCGCGTCTTTCGGAATCGAATGCGTCCCACATTTTCCCGCGCTTGATGTAATGACCGACATCCTGCACCCGTGGATCACCCAGCTGCGAGTCACGCAGTCGGCTGACCGCATCGTATTCGTACAGACCTTGCTGAGCCTTGGTCGTCGACTTCACATGCCAGGTGAACAAAGGCGCACCGATCGCGCGCGCCATTTCCTCGGCGAGCAAAGTCTTGCCGGTTCCAGGTTCGCCCTTGATCAACAAGGGTCGCTCAAGCGTGATCGCCGCGTTGACCGCGAGCTTGAGTTCATCGGTAGCGACGTAGCGATCGGTGCCAGAAAATTTCATCGTTTGATTCCACGGTTGTCCCACTGACGCGGGTAGATAGCAGCCAAGCCGAGGTTGACTACTGAATGGACGCAAGCAACCAAGCCACGCTTTGATCCATTGTCGAGTAACCGACCGCTGCGTTGGTGCTGGGAATCCGGGCGCCTATTCCCGATCGGATTTCGTGCTCACATTTTCAATTGCACCATCATCACCGATTCGAATGCGGACTTCGATCGGCCGACAGCAGACCGCACAATCTTCGACATAGGCTTGTGAGCCGGCCGAGCAATCGACCGAGCTTTCGAAACTTTCGCCGCAATACGGGCAATGTAGGTTGACAGCTTCAAGCATGACGGACTCCGGATGGTTCTGTTGACTCAGGGAGAAACAACGCAACGACGTCATTGAGGAAGCGCTGGCCGGTCTCGGTTGTGCGAAGAACCTCGCTATCGTCGCTGATCCATCCCTCGCGTTGCGCTGACTGGAGTATCGGGGCGATCACCTCGATGCCAAGTCCGGTGCGTTGCGAAAATTCAAGCATCGGCACGCCATCGACAAGGCGCAGCGCATTCATCATGTATTCGAACGGGAGGTCGATCGCCTGCAGAATAGCCTCACTGGCGATGCCGTGCGGAAAGCCCGCGTGGTCGAGATACGCACGTGGCGTGCGCTGCTTGGCGCGACGCCTGATCGAGCCTGACGCGACGTCGGTGATCTTGCCGTGCGCGCCTGCGCCGATGCCGAGATAGTCACCGAATTGCCAGTAGTTCAGATTGTGCACAGAGCGTTTTTCTGCTTGCGCATACGCTGAAATTTCATATTGCGCATAGCCCGCATCAGCCAGCATTTGCTGGCAGTGTTCCTGCATATCCCACGCCGCGTCGCTGTCAGGAAGTGCCGGCGGGCGTGAGGCAAACACCGTATTCGGTTCGATCGTCAACTGGTAGTGGGAAATATGCGTCGGCGCCAGCACAATCGCCTGCTCGACATCATGCGCAGCGCCGGCGAGATCCTGGTCGGGCAGGGCATACATCAAGTCGATATTGAAATTGTCGAAGCCCGCATCACGCGCCTCGCCGACCACTCGGACAGCGTCGCTGGCCGAATGGATGCGCCCAAGCCGGCGTAATTTTTCGTCATCGAAACTTTGCACGCCGAAACTGATTCGATTCACGCCGGCGCCAAGATAGCCGTCGAAACGGCCGTGCTCGACCGTGCCCGGATTGGTTTCGAGGGTGACTTCGATGTTTGCATCAAAGTTCAGTCGATCACGCACCCCAGCAAGGATTCGCGCAATCGAATCCGGTGAGAAAAGACTGGGCGTTCCACCACCGAAAAAGATACTGCGCAGGGGCCTTCCGACCAAAGCTTCAGCAAAATCCGCAAGATCACGATCGAGATCGGCAAGCAGTGCTGCGACGTAAGCCTCCTGGGGAATCCCGCCGACCTGTGCATGCGAATTGAAATCACAATACGGACATTTTTTAACGCACCACGGGATGTGGATGTAGAGCGTGAGAGGAGGTGGGACGAGAAATTTCATTCGCGCATTGTAGGTGTAGTCGATTGAATCGCCACTTTGAACGCGCAACGCGGTGAAGAATCGATATGCGCAACGACGTTGCCTAATATCATTGGGGAGCCCATCTTTGCGTAGGAGCGCCTTCAGTGGCGAGCCATTGTTGCGATCCGCGAAGAGCGATTGCCCCTGAAGGGGCTCCTACGTTCGAGGAAAATTCGCGGTGTTAAGCAACTCGCGCAGCCGAGCGAGCGCTTGGCCGCGATGGCTGATGCGGTTTTTCAAGGTCGGCGCAAGCTCAGCGGCGCTGGCATTGCGCTGAGGATCGAAAAAAATCGGGTCATAGCCGAAACCGCCATCGCCGCGCCGTGTTGTGAGGATGCGACCGGACCATCGACCTTCTGCAATCAGTGGTGCCGGATCATCTGCATGTCGCAGCAAAACGATGACGCAGAAGAAATGGGCGCCGCGTGAATGTTCGGGAACATCCTTCATCGCATCAAGCAACTTGGCGATATTCGCCGAGCTGTTGCCATGCTCACCGGCAAAGCGCGCGGACAACAGGCCGGGTGCGCCATTCAGTGCATCAACGCAGATGCCCGAGTCGTCCCCGAGTGCAGGAAGGCCTGTGAGGCGCGCCGCGTGACGCGCCTTGAGAATCGCGTTCTCGACAAAGGTCGCGCCGGTTTCCTCGGCGTCATCGACACCGAGATCGCCCTGAGATTTCAGCTCGATCGAGAGATCAGCCAGTACTTCGCGAATTTCGACCAGCTTGCCAGCGTTGCCACTGGCCAAGACGAGTTTCATGCAGACAAGGCTTGGCGCTGCAGTTCGCAGAGTTCGCTGACGCCCTTGCCGGCGAGAGCGAGCAGGGCATCGAGTTCATCGCGACGGAAGGCATGGCCTTCGGCGGTGCCCTGGATTTCGATAAACCCACCGCCGTCATTCATGACGACGTTCATGTCGGTGTCGCAGTTGGAGTCTTCGGCGTAGTCGAGATCAAGTACCGGCACGCCGTTGAAGATGCCGACCGAAATCGCCGCAATGGCGCCGACGACCGGATCGCGCTTGATCGCGCCGCGCTTCTTGAGACCATTGATGGCATCGACCAAGGCAACGTACGCGCCGGTGATGGCTGCCGTACGCGTGCCGCCATCGGCTTGCAGAACATCGCAATCGAGCGTGATCGTGCGTTCGCCAAGGGCTGCACGATCGACACAGGCTCGCAGGCTGCGGCCGATCAAGCGCTGGATTTCCATCGTGCGACCGCCCTGGCCGCCGCGTGCGGCTTCGCGCTGCATGCGGTCATGGGTCGAGCGCGGCAACATGCCGTATTCGGCGGTCAGCCAACCTTCGCCTTTGCCGCGCAAGAAGCCCGGAACCTTCTCCTCGACGCTGGCCGTACACAGCACGCGGGTGTCGCCGAACGAGATCAGTACCGACCCTTCAGCATGTTTGGTAAATCCGCGTTGAATCGAAATCGGGCGCAATTGATCGGGCGCACGGCCGCTGGGGCGCTGCAAGGACATGGGAAACTGCTTTGGCAATCAGGCCGCGCAGTTTACCATTGCCGGCCTTGTCACCGATGGATCGGAACCCATGATTCGCAGCATGACGGCCTTCGCCAGTGCCGAAAGCGAGACGGCACACGGCAACCTGAGCATCGAATTGCGCTCGGTCAATCACCGCTATCTCGAACTGAGTCCACGGCTGCCGGACGATCTGCGCAGCTTCGAGACGCCCTTGCGCGAGACGCTGACCGCGCGTCTGTCGCGCGGCAAGGTTGATATCACGATGCGTCTGAAAGCGGCGACGACGCGCTCGACTGCGCTCGATATCGATGATGATCTGCTGACCCGCCTGGCCTCCAAGGCGCAGGAACTGGCCAGCCGCTTTCCGGCGCTCAATGTCGATTTCACCAATCTGCTCAACTGGCCCGGTGTTCTGAGCGAACAATCCGCGGACAGTGAAGGCCTGCAAGCTGCGGCGGCGAGTCTGCTGGATCAGGCGCTAATCGAATTCATCGCCACACGAGAACGCGAAGGCGAACGTCTCGCCGTTTTCCTGCGTGATCGCCTCGACGGTATCGAGTCCATCGTCGCCGGCGTGCGCGAGCATCTGCCTGAAGTGCGCGCGGCAGCACGCGCGCGGCTCGATCAGCGTTTGGCCGAAATCAAGCAACCGGCGGATCCGGGTCGGATCGAGCAGGAGATCGTCCTGCAATTGCAGCGCATGGACGTCGACGAAGAGCTCGATCGCCTCGCTTCGCATATCGCCGAGGCGCGACGCATCCTGGGCACCGATGATGCCATCGGTCGGCGCCTTGATTTCCTCATGCAGGAATTCAATCGCGAGGCGAATACGCTGGGCTCGAAGGCTGCAGATCCGCGCACAACCAAGGCTGCTGTCGAGCTCAAGGTCCTGATCGAGCAAATGCGTGAGCAGGTTCAGAATCTGGAGTAGTCGTGTCCGGCACCTTGTACATCATTGCGGCGCCTTCGGGCGCTGGAAAAACCAGTCTGGTTCGCGCCCTGCTTGAGCGCGAGCCCGACATATCGCTGTCGGTGTCCTACACCTCGCGGATGCCGAGGGCGACCGAGGTCGATGGTCAGCACTATCATTTTGTCTCGCGCGACGTGTTCGAGCACATGGCCAAGGCCGGCGCGTTCTTCGAGCATGCGAAAGTTCATGGCGACTACAAGGGAACCTCGCGCGATGCGGTGGAGCCTTTGCTGGCATCGGGCCGCGACGTGCTGCTGGAGATCGATTGGCAGGGTGCGCAACAGGTGCGTACGCAATGGCCGCAAGCACTGAGCATCTTCATACTGCCACCCTCGCGCGCTGAACTTGAGCGCCGTCTGCGCCATCGCGCCTCCGACAGTGCCGAGCAGATTGCGCGGCGCATTGCCGATTCGCGCATCGAGATCGCACGAGCGACCGAGTTCGACTACATCGTCATCAACGATGATTTCGCCACCGCCATCGCCGATCTGCGCGCGATCGTTGCCGCGCGACGGCTGCGTCGGGATGCGCAGGTGGTTCGCCATGCCACCCTGCTGGATGACCTGCTGAAGCCCGCCTGAGCGGAGCCGCTCTGACGGCTGGTGCACTGGGCAGGTCATCGGCTATGGTGGCTGGTGGATCCGTGCCCGTCTTTCACGCTTTGCCCTCCTTCTTCCAGATGACTTTCTTCGCGTGAACCAATCGAATCCGTCCCCTGTTGCCGGAGCGAACGCTGCCGCCGAGAATGCCTATGTGCAGATTCGAGGGCTGCGCACGGTACTCAACGGCAAGATCATCTTCGACGGTATCGATCTCGATATTCCGCGCGGAAAGATCACTGCGATCATGGGGCCGAGCGGAACCGGCAAGACCACGCTGCTCCGGCATATCACGGGCCAACTTCAGGCCGATGCGGGCGAGATTCGGGTCGATGGCCGCAACGTTCCGGATCTCTCGCGCAATCAGCTGTTCGATTTGCGCGAGAAGATCGGTTATCTGTTTCAGAATTCGGCCCTGCTGACCGACTTCAGCGTATTCGAAAACGTCGCTTTTCCGCTGCGCCAGCATCTGCGTCTGCCTGAGGAGCTCGTGCGCAATATCGTACTGACGCGTCTGCAGGCGGTAGGCCTGCGCGGTGCGGCGGACCTCATGCCGGCAGAGATTTCCGGCGGCATGGCGCGACGCGTGGCGCTTGCGCGCGCGATCATTCGCGACCCGAGTTTGATGATCTATGACGAGCCGTTTGTTGGTCTTGATCCGATCGCGCTCAACCAGGTGCTCAAGTTGATTCGAACCTTGAACGATACGCTGGGCATTACCAGCATCCTCGTTGCCCACGAGTTCGCTGCGGTCCGGCGCGCGGCAGATCATGTCTATCTGATTGCTGGCGGCAAAGTGGCGGCGCAAGGGCATCCCGACGAACTCGCCGAGCGCGACTCTCCATGGACGCGACAGTTCTTCGGTGGCGAAGCCGATGGTCCGGTGCCATTCCAGTATCCGGCGCGGGACTACGCGGCTGATCTGGGCTTTCCGGCAGGTGCGGTATGAGTGCCCCGCGCAGACCCTCAATGATCGGTGATTCGCTCGCCCAGATTGGAGCGGTCGGCCTTTTCCTTTTCTCGATACTTGCGGCGATTCCGAAAAGCCTGCGCCACTTCCGCGAAACGCTGCGCCAGATCTGGTTTCTCGGTGCGATGAGTCTGGTCATCATCATGACCTGCGGCTTGTTTGTCGGCATGGTGCTCTCGCTGCAGCTTTACTACACATTGGCGAAATTCGGCGGTACCGCGGCGCTTGGCACCGTCGTCGCGTTGTCGCTGTTCCGTGAACTCGGGCCCGTCGTCGCCGCGCTGCTGTTCGCCGGCCGCGCGGGCACGTCGATGACCGCCGAGATCGGCCTGATGCGCGCCACCGATCAGCTCTCGGCGATGGAAATGATGGCGGTTGACCCGCTCGCCTACGTGGTCGCGCCGCGTTTCATCGCGGGGATTATTGCGATGCCACTGCTGGCCTGCGTCTTCAATACGCTAGGAATTCTTGGCGCACATCTGGTTGGTGTTAGCTGGCTCGGCCTCGACAACGGCACGTTCTGGGGCAACATGACGTCCAACGTCGATGTCTGGAACGACCTCATCAACGGCGTCTGGAAAAGCACCGCGTTCGGCGCGGTGATCGCGTTGATCGCGACCTTCCAGGGTTACACCACGCCGCCGACCAGCGAGGGCGTGGCCTATGCGACGACGCGCACCGTGGTCTCCTCGTCGATCGTCGTACTTGCGCTCGATTTCGTAATGACCGCTTTCCTGATGTGACCGGACAACACTCATGACCCAGCCCAGACGTTCCTTCCAGGTCGGCACCGGCCTCTTCATCCTGCTCGGATTTTCCGCGCTCGCCTATCTGGCCACACAGACGACGTCGGTGGCCAACTACACCCAAGGCGACAGCTACACGTTGAAGGCCAAGTTCAGCAATATTGGCCAGCTCAAATTGCGTGCGCCAGTCAAGCTGGCCGGGGTGCGCATTGGCTCGGTGCAGTCAATCGAACTCGATCCGAAATCACTTGAGGCCGTGGTCGTCGTCGGCATCGATACGCAGTTCAAGGATATTCCCGACGATTCCGGGGCAGCGATATTCACCAGCGGTTTACTCGGGGATCAGTACGTTGGCGTCCAACCAGGCGGGTCACCGGTGGCATTCAAGAATGGCGACGAGTTCATCCTGACCCAGTCCTCGATGCAGCTTGAAGACCTGATAGGCAAGTTCCTTGTCAGCGGTGATTCGTCGAAGACGCCGCCAAAAGCCGACGCGTCCACCAGCGATACTGTCGAACCAGCCCCAAAGAATCCATAGGAGATTTACGCATGCAACGTTTGATGGTCTGGAGTTTTGCGCTTTTTGCAGGCCTTTGCCTGATTGGTCCCGTGAATGCCGCACCGCTTTCACCGGAACAGGTCGTGCAGAAGATTGCCGATGATCTTGCCAGCACGATCGGCGCGCATCGCGAAGAGCTCAAGAAAGATCACGAAAAGCTCATCCGCGAAATCGATGGAATCCTGCTTCCGCATTTCGATATCGAATACGCCTCGCTGCTTGTGCTCGGCACGAGTGCGCGTGCGGCGACACCCGAGCAGCGCAACCGCTTTTCCAAGGCGTTCTACAACTCGATTGCCCATCGCTACGCGGAGGGGCTGCTCAATTATACCCGCGGCAATGTCAACGTACGGCCTTTTGACAGCGAGTTGAACGACAAGCGCACCATTGTGCGTACCGAAGTGGTGCTTGATGACGGCAAGAAAGTGGCGGTTGATTACGCGTTCCGCAAGACGTCCAGTGGCGAGTGGAAAGCGTATGACGTGATCATTGAAGGGATTTCCTACATCACCAACTATCGCAACCAGGTCGCTGCCGAAATCAAGGCAACGAATCTCGATGCGCTGATCGTTCGCCTTGAAACCCAGGGCGAGAAGGCACTCGAAAGCATGGAGAAGAAGGGCGCCGCGTGAGCACTGACCTGACCATTGAAGCAACGTCATCTGCCGACGTGAGCGTGCGCGGAAACATCGATGTCGGGAATGCGTCGAACGCGCTGACCCGAGGCGCGGCGCTGTTTAAAGGCAAGCGCACAACGGCCGATGTGTCCGAATTGCAAAGCGCCGACAGCGTGACGCTTGCGGTTCTGCTGGCTTGGGTCGAGCGCGCGCAAAACTCCGGAGGTGTGCTGCGTTACAAGGGCGTATCGGCGCGACTGCGCTCGATCGCCCAGCTTGGTGACGTCGTGCCACTTCTCGGTATAGACGCGCCTGCGGTCGCCAATGCGGCGATCTGATTGCCGCGCATCAAGGTTTCGCCTGAATCCAACCAGCGCTACTGTTTTTTCTCGGCATCATGCTGCTTGTCATACGCATGTTGCTCGTCCAGCAACGCATCGATGTCGACATCCTCGACACCTTGCAGCTGCTGGATAGCCTCGAACGGCGGTTCACCGTTGTAGATCGTGTACAAGCGTCGCTGACGATAGGCATCGCGATAGAAAACATACGGATCGTAAGCGCCCTGCACGAGGTTTTCCGCATCGATGGCGCCAGCGCGCAAGGTGACCAGAAACAGTATGCTCGGCCAATACTCTCGGCCCAGTTCGTAGTTGTGGGTGCGCGAATAGTATCCCATTGGATCGAACAAGCGACCGTCCACCGGCATACGCCAGACATCGCGCGCCGTGGTCGATCCGATCAGCGGGAGGACTAGATAAGGACCTTCACCGACACCCCATTTCGCGAGCGTGGCGGCAAAATCGGTTTCCTGTGGTGGCAGACGCATCTGACTGGCCGGGTCAAAGAGTCCAAGGAAGCCGACCGTCGTGTTGATGACAAATCGCCCGGTTCCTTTCAACGCGTCCTTGATTTCACCTTGCAGTGCATCATTGGCTATCGTGATCGGCATGCGCACGTTGGCAAAAAAATTGCTGACAACGCGCCGCACATTGGGCGTGGTTACCTTGCGATAGGCCACGGCGGTCGGTCGGATAACGGCGTTGTCGACCTTCACATTGAAGCGATAGACCTTGCGGTTGAACTTCTCCCAGGGGTCATCGGTTCGTGGCTTGGCGATGGTGCAGCCGGCCAGTA
>JBBQTY010000129.1:0-11744 GCA_038234445.1 Lysobacterales bacterium | reverse complement strand
CACGCGGCGAGCGTGCAACTCAGCGTGCCGGTGATTGCGGCGCTGGGCGGCATCGTTCTGCTCGGAGAGTCGGCCAGCCTGCGTCTCGCGCTGGCTTCGATCGCGGTCCTCGGCGGTATTGGCCTGGTCATCCTCGGCAGGCCGAGGCCGGAGATCTGAGAAGGACAATCTTTCTGATTCAGTGGTCATAGAATCAGCATTTTCGAACTCGCGCTCAACCAGGGTTGAACCGAATCCGCTGGTTGTGGTCGCAATGCGAGCCTGATCGCACTCTTGCCGCGCGCGGGTCGCGTGCGGGTTCCAAGTTGGTCTCGATTTCGAACCACTCACGTGCATGATGGCAAGGTGAGAGTCCCCTTGGAGTTCGTCAGCCATGCGCGTGTTGATGATCGAAGATGAGCCGGTTATAGCGGATTTCGTTGTCAGTGGTTTGCGTGAAGCCGGACACAATGTGGATTCAGTCACCAACGGCAATGACGGCTTGCATCGCGCTCTCAATGAAAATTACGACGCCATCGTGCTCGATCGCATGTTGCCCGGCATGGATGGCATCCGAGTGATGCAGACATTGCGCGAACGCGGCAATCGCACGCCGGTGTTGATGCTGTCATCGCTGGCCGATGTTGACCAGCGCGTCGAGGGTTTGCGTAGCGGCGCCGACGACTATCTGGCCAAACCGTTCGCCTTCATCGAAGTGCTGGCGCGACTGGAAGCCTTGCTGCGGCGTCAGTCGGGCGCGGCCGAAGTCGTTACCCAATTGCGTGTGGCCGATCTTGAAATGGATCTGCTCAAACGCGTCGTGCAACGTGATGGTCAGGTGCTTGAGCTGCAGCCACGCGAATTCCGTTTGCTCGAATATCTGATGCGCCACGCCGACCAAGTGGTAACCCGGACGATGTTGCTGGAAGCCGTCTGGGATTATCACTTTGATCCACAAACCAATGTCATTGATGTGCACATCTCGCGTTTGCGGCAGAAAATCGATCGCGATCGTGCGGTGGCCTTGCTGCACACGGTGCGCGGATCGGGCTATCTGATCGGCTTGCGCACCTAGCCCGGCGTATGCGCCTCTTCTCAGGCTCTCATCTGCAGCGACTGCTGCTGGTCTACGGGGTGGGTCTCGTGCTCGCCTTCGCCGTCGTCGGCGGAGTCAGCCTGTGGGCGTTTGGCCATTTGCTCGAACGTGATATCGAGCGCTCGGTGACGATGGACAGCGATGGTCTCATGGAAGTGTTCCACGCCGATGGGCGCTCGGGCCTCACCGCAACGATCAACGAGCGAACGCGTGAGCCTGAGAATCGCGATGCGGTTTACGTATTGGTCGGTTCGGATCACAAGGTGCTCGCCGGACGACCGACCGTCCACTTGGCCAAAGCGCTGCCCAGGCGTGGCGGCTGGATCCGTTTCCATTCGGCAAGCGTGAGTCAGGGCGACGAAGTGCTGGCCTACGTACATACCTTGCCGGACGGTGGCTGGCTGGTTACCGGCCACACCACCGGCGAGCATGCGCGTTCGCGCGAGTTGATCACGCGGCTGGGCTCGGTCAGTCTGGTTCTGTTGGCCTTGCTGACGATCCTGCTCGGCTGGTTGTTGCGCCGCTCGATTGATCGATCGCTGATGGCTTCACTCGATACGGTTGATCGGGTCGCCTCGGGCCACCTCAACGAACGCGTACCCGAACGCCACGGACAAGATGGATTTGCCCGCCTCGGACGTACGCTCAACCGCATGCTTGATCGGATCCAGGATCTGGTCGGCGGCATCCAGAGTTCGACCGATGCGATCGCCCACGATCTGCGCACGCCGCTGATGCGATTGAAAGCGCGCCTCGAAACAATTGCATCGGATCGCGAGAGTGAGCGCGGTCCGACCGAGATTGATGCGGCGATCGCCGAGGTCGATCAACTGGTTGCTACCTTCAACAGCTTGCTGCGTCTGGCCCGCATCGAATCGGTCAACGAGACTCCTAGCGAGATTGTCGCGCTGGATGAAATCGTTGCCGACGCGACCGAACTCTGGCAGGCGCTCGCGGAATCGCGTGGTCAGAGTCTGGACGTTCATACGATGCCGGCGCACATAGCAGGCGATCGTGATCTGCTGTTCCAGATGATTTCCAACTTGCTCGACAATGCGATCAAGTACGCCGGGCGTGACACCGTGATCGCGGTCGATCTTGAGCAGCATCGCGACGAAGTACTCCTCGTGATCAGCGATCAGGGACCCGGTATCGATGCCGATCAACGCGAGCGCGTTTTCGATCGCTTCGTGCGGCTTGAGCCGCATCGTGGCAGCGCGGGCAGCGGGCTCGGGCTCAGCGTGGTGCGCGCGATCGCGATTCGTCATCGCGCAGATCTGCGTCTGCAGGCGGCCAATCCCGGTTTGCGCGTGCGCCTGGCATTTCCGGCGGCCGCGCACATTACCAATCCGTAATGTTGCGGCAAGGTTGCCGCAACGGTCCGCGGCGCAACCTGTATGCACCGGTGAGAAACCGGACCCTGCAACTCCATTCCAAAAAGGAAAAGCCCATGAAAATCGGTCTTGCAATTGCATCCCTCGCCCTCTGCGTCGCGACCTCGGTCAGCTTCGCGGCTACTCCGGCACAGAGCGCCACCCAGCGTGGCGACGAGGCCACACCGCCGGCCAAGGCCATGCATTGCGCCAAAGGTGAAGTGATGCACAAGGGCAAGTGCGTCGCCGCGAAGCCGAAGCACTGAGCAACGCTGCACTCCCCACGAGACGCCGGGCTTGTCCCGGCGTTTTTTTGTCAGCGATTCGCGTAGATGTTGAAGGCGACTTTGACGATGTTCGGATCGAATGTCCCAGGCTCGAAGCGAGCCATCGAAGTTGATCGGATGCGGCATTGCCGTGAATTCGTGATCGAGGAAATGCGCTGCTTACCACGCCGCAACCGTTCGGCTTAGACTCCCGCATAGTTCGTTGACCAACCAGGGGGAGTTTATGAAGAAGAGCGTATTGATCGGAATCTTGCTCGTGCTGTTCTCGGCAGGTGCCGCGGCTCAATCGCGTGGCGATTGGGTGCTCGGAAACTGGCAAGGCGGCGGTTATTGGTTTCCCGGTGTCGTGCAAAGCCACGATGGCGACAGGATCACGATTGCCTATGACGATGGCACCAAGGAGACCGTTTCATCGAGGGACGTTCGGCCCTACACATGGACGCTCGACACGCGCGTCGAGTGCCGCTGGTCCGGTGGCAAGGATTGGTACGGCGGTAAAATCACCGGACTCAGCAAGGACGGCACGAAGATCGATGTCCTGTACGACGATGGTGACAAGGAGCGTATTGCGACCGGCGGTTGCCGTTCAAAATAAGCGCTGATCCGGAATGTGGCCCGGCCTTCCGGGCTTGCGGCCACACTCCTTCTTGATCATCGGATGATCAGGGCGCCTTGGCCGGGCCGTCACCTTTGAGATAGGTATCGAGAAAGACGAGGATCTTGCCGTAGCCCTCGATCTGGTTTTTCTTCTTGCCGAAACCGTGGCCTTCGTCATCGAACACGACGTATTCGACCGGCACGTTGTTCTTGCGCACGGCGGCGACGATGTCATCGGATTCGGCGATGATCACGCGCGGATCGTTCTTGCCTTGCAGTACCATCAGCGGCTTGGTGATCTTGTCGGCGTGGAACACCGGCGATATTGCGACAAGCATGTCGTGCTGGGTCTTCGGATTGCCGATTTCCTGATAGAGCGCTTCGCGGAAACTTTCCCAATACGGCGGAATACTTTCAAGCGTGCGCAACCAGTTGCTGACGCCGAACATGTCCACGCCCACCTTGAACTCCTCGGGCTGGAAAGCCAACGCGGCGAGCGTCATGTAGCCGCCATAGCTGCCGCCAAGGATACCGATGCGCTGGCCGTCGACATAGTCAAGTGATTGCAGGTACTTCTTTGCTTCGACGCAATCCTGCAGCGGTTCGTGGCCGTGCTTCTGATCATCGGCGGCGAAGAAGGTCTTGCCGTAGCCCGAGCTGCCGCGATTGTTGATGCCGAGCACGACATAGCCGTTGTTGGCGAGGAACTGGGCAATCGTGTTGTAGCCGCGTGTGGTCTGACCGCCCGGGCCGCCATGCACCATGACAATCGCTGGCAGCTTGTTGTCCACTTTGGCCTGCTGCGGCTTCCACAGGATATTCGGGATCTCCATGCCGTCGAAACTTTTGAAGCGCACGACGCTCGAATCGACCAGCTCATCGGATTCGATCTTCGGGCTCAGCGAGGTGGTCAGACGCTTGGCGTCCGCATCGCCGAAGGTCAATGTGTAGAGCTCGCTCGGTTGGCGATCACCGTTGACATAAAACGCCATGCGATTCTCCGAACGCGCGATTGACACGCCACCGATCTCGCCAGCCGGCAGATTCGGCAAGGCCAGCGGCTTGCCGGTGGCCGTTTCGGTGATCGCAACGTCGGTGCTGCCATCGACATTGGTTGCGACTACCCGATATTTGCCGGTCTGCGAATAGCGCGCATAGACGATGTCCCACGGCGCCGACTGGACATCTTCGTGTTTGCCATCGGCGAGCACATAGCGGCGCAGTCGCTTGAACTCGCTGCCTTCATCGCTGGTATAGAGCAGGTTGGTCGAATCGGGCGAGAAGGTTTCAGCCGAGTAGCTCGCGTTGCCTTTGTGAGGCGTCAGATCAATCGTTTTCTTTTTCTGGCGATCGTAAAGGTACAGATTGTTGTCGACCGTCGTGCGCGTTTTCGACAGCGCGAGCCAGCGCTCATCGGGCGAGATCGCGCCGATGTCATAGCCTTCCTTGTTCTCGTACAGGCGCTCGCGCTTGTAGGATTTTGCATCGTAGCGATAGAGGTCGAAGAACTTAGGATTGCGCTCATTGGTGATGACATAGAACGCTGCGCCGTCCGGACTGAAGTCGAGGAACTGCGCCTTGAGTTTGTCACCGGGTGTCAAATCCTTTTCGCTGCCGTCGGTTGCAATCACATACAGATGATCGAGTTCGTTGCCGCCCTGATCGCGTGAGACCAGTTTGCGGTCATCGGCCGGAAACCAGGCTTCCGAATACGTATTGTCGGTGACTGATGTGGTGACCGCCTTCCAATCGCCGCCGCCGGTCGGCATCGTGTAGGCGTTCCAGATACCGGTCTTGTTCGAGGAAAACAGGATCTGGCTTTCATCGGGCGAGAACGAAGCGCCGGACACACCGGTGGTATCGATGAAATCCTCGATCGGATGATGTTTCATCGGTGGCGCGACGACCGGCGGCGCTGCAATCGCCGGGGTTTCGGCAACCGGTGCAGGTGGTGCGGGTGCGGGAGAGCATGCTGCCAGCGCGAGCAGGGGCAGCAGGATCAGAATGCGGTAACGCATGGACAAGCGTTTCATCGGCGACTCCCCGTCGCGGTTCAGGAAGGCGGAGTGTACTGCTTCACAGGATCGGATAGATTGGCTGCAAAAGCGCGATTGGCGCTCGCTCGCGCGATCGCGCAGAGGGTTTGCAGCAACGCAAATGCGCAATGGAAATCCTGCGCAATGGATCGAAGAAACCGCGGCGCATCAGTCAGCCGGATCGATCTCGCCATCAACATAGAACCATTGCGCATCTTCGCGGACAAAACGACTGCGCTCATGCAAGCGCGATGCGCGTCCTCCGCCAACCCGGAAACGTGCGATGAATTCGACCTCGGCATGCGTTGTGTCGATGAGGTGATGTTGCTTCACGCTGAGCCCGAGCCAGGTCGGGCTGTCGGTGTGATCGAGCGCTGCGGGGCGGCTGGAGTTGTGCCAGGTGGCGATCAGGTAGTCGTCGAGCCTGAGCACAAAGGCGCTGTAGCGCGAGCGCATCAGTGATTCGGCGTCAGGCGCAGGCTGGCCTACGTGCCAGCGGCCGCAGCATGAGAGATAGTCGCAACCGGACGTGCAGGGACAGGCAATTGCCGGAGAGGATTTCATTGCCGCGAGTCTACGGCTTTCCAGCGCGGCAGGGCGAATGCGGAACAAGCATGCAAGCAAAATGTATTTGGACGTCCAGACGTCCAGACGTCGATACGCTAAGGTGTATTTCAGGTCGAAACTTTGTGCATAGGCCATGTCGCGAATCCTGATCTTCCAGCACGTTGCCGCCGAGCCGCTCGGAACCCTGGATCCGTTGATCCGGCAGCGCGGTCATCGCATGCGCTTCGTCAATTTCGAGCGCCAGCCCGATGCGCGGCCGAACATGGATCGCTACGACGGTCTGATCGTTCTCGGCGGACCGATGAATGTCGAGGAGCAGGCCACGCGCAGCCATTTGCGCACCGAACTTGGCGTGATCGAGCAGGCCTTGAAGCAGGACAAGCCGGTGCTCGGCATCTGCCTGGGCGCGCAGCTGCTTGCGCACGCGCTCGGTGCGGAAGTTGTGCCTCTGCGCGTACCCGAGATCGGTTGGTACGAACTTGAAACCAACGCGCATGGCAGAGCGGATCCGGTGGTTACTGGTTTGGGCCTGCGCGCACCGGTTTTCCAGTGGCATAGCCGCAGCTTCGAGATACCGCACGGTGCCACCCATCTGGCAACGACGCCGACCTGCGCGAACCAGGCGTTTCGCTATGGCGACAGGGCTTACGGCTTCCAGTTTCATCTCGAAATGGATCAGGCTCTGATCGAACGCTGGATCGGACTGACCCATTACCACGCAGAGTTGGTCGCCGCCGGCCTCGACCAGGATGCGGCATCCATCCTCGCCCGCACGCCGACCGCGATGGCGACGATGCGAAAATCCGCGCACAGCGTCTTCAGCCGGTTTCTCGATCAGGTCGGGCCAGCACGGAGATTGGCCGACGCCACGCGCGTCGCCGAAGCTGAACGAGCGCGCCAACCTGAACGAGCTCCCAGGACCGGCTGACACCCGGATTCGACGCGACTCGTTTGCTCGTGTAAAATCGCGCGCCGATCCGGGTCACCCGGATGCCCGGGCGGACTTGCGTTCGCGTCGAGGCTGAAGCAATCGGGCAGTTTCCACGACATTCACCCGACAGCAGCGCGATTGCCGCGCCAATGCTGTAGGGCCTGATGTCGCGTTTTTCGTGGTCGGAAGACTCGATCGATAGTGATCGGGGTTCTGCTCGGCCAATCTATTTATCAGGTATCAGAGAAAAATCATGGCCAGGCAGAAAGCACTCAAGCTCTACCGCAATATCGGAATCATCGCCCACATCGATGCGGGCAAGACGACGACCACGGAGCGCGTGCTCTATTACACCGGTCGCAAGCATCAGATCATTGACGTCCATGACACCAAGGACGGCAAGGGATCAACGACCACCGACTACATGGAACAGGAACGCAAGCGCGGCATCACGATCCAGTCCGCCGCCGTTTCGACCGAGTGGAAGGGTTATCAGATCAATGTCATCGATACCCCGGGACACGTGGATTTCACCATTGAGGTGAACCGTTCCCTGCGCGTACTCGATGGCGCGGTTGTTGTGTTTGACGGCGTTGCCGGTGTCGAACCGCAGACCGAGACCAACTGGCGTCTGGCCGATCAGTACAACGTGCCGCGCCTGTGCTACGTCAACAAGATGGATCGCATCGGCGCCAACTTCGCGCATTGCGTGAAGGGCATTCGCGAGCGCCTCGGCGCCAACGCACTGCTGTGCCAGATTCCTCTCGGCAGCAATGACGAATTCATCGGAATGGCCGATCTGGTCGCCAACGTCGGCTATATCTGGGCCTCTGACGACAAAGACAGCACCTGGGAAACCGTTCCCTTGGCTGATCTGCGTGCGCGCTTGAAGTTCGTTTCGACGGTCGACAACGACTGGATCGATCAGCTGCCGCAGCTGCGTCAGGACCTTCTCGAATCCGCACTGGCCATGGACGACGACGCGTTCGAGCGCCTGCTCGAAACCGGCGAGTTCGATCAGGACATGCTCAAGAAGTGCATCCGCATCGGCTCGGTCAGCGGCAAGCTGGTGCCCGTGTTCTGCGGCTCCTCATACAAGAATAAGGGCGTCCAGCAGTTGCTCGACGGCGTTCTGGACTACCTGCCGTATCCGGGCGAGAACGGTGGTATCTCGATGGTCGATGTCGATGGCAAGATCATCGGCGAACAGGAAGTCTCTGATGATGCGCCAGCGCGCGCGTTGGCGTTCAAGGTCATCAACGACCAGTTCGGTACGTTGACCTTCTGCCGCGTCTACTCGGGCGTGATCAAGAAAGGCGACACCCTGCTCAACGTGACCCGCGGCAAGAAGGAGCGCATCGGCCGCATCGTCGAAGTCCAGGCCGATTCGACCAAGGACATCGATGAAGTGCGTTCCGGCGACATCTGCGCCTTCGTCTCGATGAAAGACACCGAAACGGGCGACTCGCTGTCCGATCCGTCGTCGCCGGTGTTGCTCGAGCGCATGCGCTTCCCGGATCCGGTCATCAGCGTCTCGGTCCAGCCGAAGAACCGCAACGACATCGACAAGATGTCGAGCGCGCTCTACAAGATGGCAAAGGCCGATCCGTCGCTGCACATGGAAGTCGACAAGGAAACCGGCGAGACCGTGCTCAAGGGCATGGGTGAGCTGCATCTGGAAATCACGGTCGATCGCATGCGCACGGAGCTCGGCGTCGAAGCGGTCATGGGCAAGCCCAAGGTCAGCTTCCGCGAGGCGTTTGGCAATCCGATCGAACTCGTCTTCACGCACAAGAAGCAGTCCGGTGGTTCGGGTCAGTTCGCCGAAGTGAAGATGACCTTCGAGCCGGGTGAGCCGGGTTCGGGCATTGTGTTCGCCGACGAGATCGTCGGTGGCCGCATTCCGCGTGAGTACATTCCGTCGGTCGAGCACGCGGTGCGCGTCGAGAGCCGCAAGGGTCAGGTCGCTGGCTACGAAGTCGTTGACTTCAAGGCACGTCTGCTCGATGGCAAGTTCCATGACGTCGACTCCTCGGCACTGGCCTTCGAGATCGCCGGCAAGGGTGCCTTCCGCGAAGCGCATCGCGGCAGCAAGCCGAAGTTGCTCGAGCCGATCATGGGCGTTGAAGTCGTGACCGAAGCCGAGTTCCTCGGCGACATCATCGGCGACATGAACCGTCGTCGCGGCACGATCAGCGAGCAGGGCCAGAAGGGTCTGCAGTCGTTCGTCCAGGGCTTTGTTCCGCTCTCGGAAATGTTCGGCTACATCAACTTCCTGCGCTCCGCCACACGCGGTCGCGGTACCTTCACGATGGAATTCGACAGCTACGCCGAAGTGCCGGCCAGCATGGTCGAGAAGTTGATGGAGAAAGAAGCCAAGTAAGTCGGCTGAGCTCCAACCGCGGCCAGGGATTGCCGCACCGACAACGCCTGCGTCTCGCCTTGAGCGAACGCAGGCGTTGTTGTTTCTGAAGCCGGGAATAGGGAATAGGGAAGTCGATAAGTAACAGCAAACTCTGTGGGAAGCGGCTTCAGCCGCGATGCTCTTATTGAATTTGACAGAAAAGCATCGCGGCTGAAGCCGCTTCCCACAAAAGAACGATGAACTCGTCCCTAGGCTTGCCCTGATCGATAATTGGAAATCCCTGAGTGCCTGACGCAAATGAAAAGTACAGCCGAAAGCATCAAGACTCTTGCTCAAACGACGCCGCGCAACGCGGCGATCGATCTGCTGCGTGGATTGTCAATCCTGCTCGTTGTCGTACATCACCTCGCCTTGCGCATTCCGCTAAGGGATGGCTGGCTGGAGACTTTCCTGCCGCGCAGCCTGCTCAGTTCCTTTGTCTACAATGGCTATGAGGCCGTGTTCCTGTTTTTTGTGATCTCGGGTTTCCTGATCACCGGCAATGCACTCGATCGCTGGGGAAGCCTCGCAAGGATTGATCTACGCGCGTTCTACGTGCGTCGAAGTGCGCGCATTCTGCCGTGCCTGATTCTGTTGATGCTTGTTCTAAGCGCGCTGCATTTGGCGGGCGTGCCTTATTTCACGATTGATCGAGAAGGCCAGTCGTTGCCACGCGCGCTCATCGCGGTGTTCGCCCTGCATTTGAATTGGTATGAGGGCATGACCGGCTATCTGCCAGGCAACTGGGATGTGTTGTGGTCGTTATCGATCGAGGAAGTGTTTTATCTGGGCTTTCCATTGCTGTGTCTGCTCGTCAAACGAAAAGCGTTGCTCGTGACATTGCTGGCTTTGCTGGTGTTTTCTTTGCCGATTGCGCGATCGGCACTTGTTGGGAACGAAATCTGGCAGGAGAAGGCATATCTGCCCGGCATGGCGGCCATCGCCGCCGGCGTGATTGCGGCATTGACCGCGCACCGACTTGGCGCAATCACAATTGGAGTGCGTCGAATGCTTTGCACGCTCGGCATCCTCGGCATCGCGTGCAACTTGCTGTTTGGCTCGATGCTTTGGCCACTGATTGGCGATGGTCTGATGCTGTTGCTGACCCTCTCGGTTGGCGTGCTGCTGGTCGCCTTGCATCGTGATGCATCCGCACCGCCGCGCGGCACGGCCTGGCTTGCGTCGATGGGTCGCCTGAGTTACGAGATCTATCTGAGCCACATGTTCGTCGTGTTCGGCGTGGTAGCCACCTTTCGCGCCGTCGATGCCAATCCGTGGTTCGGTTTTCTCTGGTATGCGCCGGTCGTTCTGCTGTGCTGGGCACTCGGCGCTGCGTTTGCACACGGCTGGTCGATTCCGCTCGACCGTGCCCTTCGTGCACGCTGGCTCCAATCGCGAAAGGTGGCAGCAGTGAACCCCTGAGTGTGCCAACGTGGTGCTTTGAAAGTCATCGTATCAATGCGAGCATCGCTGCAAATGCAAATCCGCACCGTCACAGCAACCCGCTACGTCACCCCGCTGCGCGAGGGTGGCTCGCTGCCGGCGATCATCGAAGCCGATGACGCCGGCATGTATGTGCTCAAGTTTCGTGGCGCCGGTCAAGGTGTGAAGGCGTTGATCGCCGAGCTGATCGCCGGAGAAATTGCGCGGGCGCTCGATCTGCCGATGCCCGAAGTGGTCTTTGTCGAAGTCGATGACGAACTCGCGCGCACCGAACCCGACCCGGAAATCCAGGATCTGATCCGCGCGAGCAAGGGTCTCAATCTTGCCCTCGACTACCTGCCCGGCGCGGTCACCTACGATCCGCTCGCAATCACGCCGGATGAGGATCTCGCTTCCCGCATCGTCTGGCTCGATGCCTATGTCAGCAATGTTGATCGCACGCCGCGCAATGCCAACATGATGACCTGGCATCGCAAGCTCTGGCTGATCGATCATGGTGCCGCGTTGTATTTTCATCATGGCTGGGATGATGTTCCCGCTCGCAGCCGCAAGCCTTTCGTGCAGATCAAGGATCACGTGTTGCTGTCGCTGGCCAGTCGTCTTGCAGAAGTCGATGCGCAGCTCGCGGAAAAAATTACACCCGTCCTGATCAACGCCATTGTTGCGCTGATTCCGGAAGCCTGGCTGATCGGGGAGTCGCCGTTCGCCGATGTCGCGGCGCATCGTCTGGCCTATGTCGAGTATCTGCTTGAACGCGTCAAGGCACCGCGGGCCTTTGTCGAGGAGGCCATTCGTGCGCGCGCCGATCTGGTATGACTACGCGATCGTGCGTGTCGTGCCTCGCCCCGAGCGCGAGGAGTTCATCAATGTCGGCGTGATTCTTTCGAGTGTGAAGGCGCGCATTCTCGAGGCGCGCATCGAGCTCGACGAAACCCGCCTGCTTGCGCTCGATCCGACCGCCGACCTGGATCAGATCAACGCGCATCTCGCGACGATCGCATTGATTTGCGCGGGAGGTTCAGCGGCGGGCG
>JBBQTY010000128.1:0-11776 GCA_038234445.1 Lysobacterales bacterium | reverse complement strand
GGAAGGTCTGTGCCGTTGCCAGACGCGGTACGCGCCGCCTGCGCCTGATCCCCCAAAAACCGCGAGTCACTTGATCAGAGTCAGTCGTTGCGACGAGCGCATTCGAGATACGAAATGCCGAGCGGGCTTACCAATACGCCTTGGCTGAACTGAATGAAGCTGCGGTGCAGTCCGCGCAAGTGGTCCATCACCAGAGCAAAGCGGCTTTCCTGCCGCGTCCTCGTGGCACATTTTGAAAGCGCGCGGGGTCGCATTCCCTTAAAGTAGCGGGCATATGCAGCTACCCGCCGATCCCGAGCAACTCTTTGCGAGCATCTACGACGAGCTGAAGCGGCTCGCGCACGCGCAGCTTTCGGGTCGCGCGCCGCGCACGCTGTGCACAACTGCTCTGGTGCACGAGGCCTACATCAAGCTCATCCGCGGTGATGCCGGGGTGCAGGATCGACAACATTTCGTCAGTCTCGTCGTGCGCGCGATGCGCCAAATTCTGGCCGATGCAGCCCGTCGCAGAATGGCCGAGAAGCGCGGCGGCGATGGCGTGATGGTCACGTTGGACACCGGACAGCGTGACGACCAGGCCGCCGCAGGCGTCGACGTACTCGCGCTCGAGCATGCCATCGACCGTTTGCGCGGAATGCACGAGCGCCTCGCTACCGTCGTCGAGATGCACTTTTACGGGGGCCTCTCGTTCAACGAGGTGGCCGAGCTTATCGGCGTGACCGAGCGCACCGTTCAACGCGACTGGAGCGCGGCGCGTGCCCTGCTGGAGCAGAGCCTTGGAACGTCACGATGAAAGAGAAGGAGGAATATCCTTCCGCGGCGAATGACGAACGCCGTGCTGCGCGAGCAGTGATGTTGTTTCGCGATGCACTCGATCTCGACACCGGTGCGCGCGCAGCCTTCCTCGATCACCAGTGCGCCGGTGACGAAGCGTTGCGCGGGGACCTCAACAAACTTCTCGCTAGCGTCGCAAACCAGGTCGGCTCGTCGGGCGAGTTCCTGGACCAGCCGGCACTAGCCCTCGCTGGGCGCCTCATCGAAGACGAGTCCTCGGCACGAATTGGCGAGACGATCGGCGCGTTCCGGCTCGTTGCACTGCTCGGCGAAGGTGGCATGGGCACGGTGTACCGCGCCGAACGAGAGGGTGCGGATTTCGCGCAGATCGTCGCCCTCAAGATCATCCGGGCTGGAGCGCCGAACGCAGCGCTGCGTGAGCGCTTCCGGCGAGAGCGCGCGATCCTGGCCGGTCTCGATCACCACGGCATTGCGCGATTTGTCGACGGCGGTGTGACCGAGAAGGGTGAACTCTGGTTCGCGATGGCGTTGATCGAAGGCGATGCGATCACGCGCTACGCGGTTCGCCATGCGCTCGACGTCTCGCAACGCGTGGCCATGCTGGCTTCGGTATGTGACGCCGTCGCCGCTGCTCACCGCAGTTTGGTGGTGCATCGCGACATCAAGCCATCCAACATCGTAGTCGATGCCGAAGGTGCGCCGCACTTGCTCGACTTCGGCATTGCCAAGCTGCTCGACGAATCGGCTAGCGACGCTACTGTCACCGATGCGCGTGCGATGACCCCGCACTACGCGGCACCAGAACAGATTCGCGGCGAGGCGGTCACCACGGCGACCGACGTCTACGCGCTGGGCGTGGTGCTGTTCGAATTGCTGACCGGACGCCGTCCATTTGGTCCCGGAAGCGTCACTCCATTCCAGGTGCAACGCGCTGTACTTGAGGACTCGCGCCCCTCGCTGGTCGAAGCGGCAGCCGAGACCGAACAAGCACCGGATTCCCTGACCATCGCACACGGGCCCGCCCGCGCACGTCAGCTCCGCGGTGACCTTGAGCACATCGTCGAGCGCGCGATGGCGCGTGAACCCGAACGCCGCTATACGTCGGCGGCAGCGATGGCTGAAGATCTGCGTCGCCATCTGGACGGACGACCGATTCACGCGCGACCGGACACGCTTGGCTATCGCGCTAACAAGTTCGTGCAACGTCATCGGCTCGGCGTGGCGCTCGCCGCGCTGGCGGTCATCGCGCTGCTCGCCACCACGGCGGTGAGCGTGCTGCAGGCGAATCGCGCGGAACGCGAATCGCAGCGCGCCAACCTCGCCGCAGAGAATGCGCTGAGCGAATCTGCGCGTGCACGCGAAGCTGCAGAAGTCGCGGAACAGGAGCGCGACGCGGCACGCGATGAAACCCAGCGACAGGATGCCTTGCGCGAACACTTTGTCGCGGTGCTCAATCGTGCCAGTGACTCGGGCAAATCCGTCACCCCGGAGCAACTGACCGAGATTGTCGCCGATCCCCGCCTCGTCGGCGCGTACAAGGATCCCAACCTGCAGCGCGCGCTCGACCTCGCGATCATCGATTTCTTCATGACACGTGGCGAGTATCCGCGCGCGCTTGCCTTGCTCGATTCGCTTGAACTTCACCTCGCTGATGCGCCCGGCCGCTACCGAGCGATGGCTGCGACCAATCGTGGATTCGCTTCGGTGCGGACAGGCAACCTCGACGCGGCGAATGCAGCGCTCGAGAATGCGGAGAAATCGATGAGCGCCGAGCAGCGACGCGGTGGCGGACTGCCTTCGCGTCTGGAGATATTGCGCGGCCAATTGCAACGCGCGCGCGGCGACACGAGCGCGGCGGCGATCAGCGCGCGCAGGTCGGTCGAGCTTGTCATGGCGGCTACCGACATCAGTGAATTCGAGCGTGGCAGTACCGTGGGCAGCGCGGCGGTCGCCCTGCTTCAGCTGGGTGAACTCGATGCGGCCGAATCACTCGCAGCGCAAGCCGACCGTGTGTGGAAAGCGGCCAACGTCACTGCAAACGTCTCCATGCGCAACGTGGCGACCGTACGCACCAACGCCCTGTTTTTGCGCGGTCAGTTACTCGCGGCGATTGCAGGCATGCGTGCAATCAATGCCGATACCCGCTCGACGGAATCGATCCCGTCGCGTGCGGCACGCGACATCACCGAGGCCAAGGCGCTGGCTCTACTCGCGCGGCCCGAGGAAGCCATAGCATTGGTAGACGCCGCAGTCGCAAAGATGTGCAACTCGGTGGGCAGGCAAAGCCTCGACTGCCTGCGCGTGCGACTGAGCTCGATCGACACGCTCACGATCGCCGGGCAGATCGCGCGCGCGAGATTCGAACTCGACGCGATCCAGCCCGCCATCGCCAAGCAGCCCCCGTTACTTTCGGCGGCAACCTCCTTCTCCGCGTTGCTGGAGTTTCTCACCCTTCCGAACGACACCACGCTCGCCCGCGCGATTGAGGTGGCAACAACTTCCGCGAAGGCCGGTGTCCTTCCTCGACGGAATGCCGTGCGGACCCTTCTCGTACTTGCCGAGACGATCGACGCACGCGGCGAACATGGCTACGCCGAAGCACTGGCGCGCACCGCAATCGACATCGCAAGCAATGCGATTGACGGCAGCGGCATGGATCCGAGCCTGCTCACACTTTGGGGTGCGCGGCTCTCGGGCCGGTCCGCACCTGTCGATGCACTTTCAAATTTGACCAAGGCGCTCGGAAAAACCCATCCCTGGATGCTCGCGCACAATACACTTTGATACTACGCGTTGGCAGCCGATGGCTACCAACGCCTTTTCGACCGCAAGCCAACCTGCGCGTCAATCGAATCCATTCCTGAAAATATTTTCGGCCGGCACCATCCGTGCGACATGGACGCTGTAGTCAGACGTAGCGCCGTCATGGTAGCTGCCTCCGAGCAGCACACGTCGTGCAGCATCGATGCTCGGCTGGGTGGGCAACTGCCCTGGATTGGAGCCCTGATCGTAAATGAAATAGCTACTGTCAGGGCTCGCGCCGCCCCAATTGGGGATCGGCGCGAGATCCTTGTTCATGCCCTGTGCGAAAAATATAGTGTCAGCGCTGACGCCAGTCAGGATGATCTCGCTGTCTGCATTGTTCTGATTCACCCAACGCACACCTCCTACCCGATACGGTGCAAACAAGCCGCCGTTGCTGAGCGTCTCGCTCGCGTAGTCGCCATTCGATGCCAACTTCTGCACGAACATCTCGTTCGTAAATGTAGGTCCTGGGCCAAGGCGAGTGCCTGCATATACCCATTCCTTGCTACTCAGATTTACGCTGGCTGATATGAGCGTGTCACTGGTGTCTGATTGATTCCCGTAGAAGATCACCCTGCGACCGTTGTTGATGGCCGAATAGCTGCCCTGATACGTGCAGGACCCGGAGCAAAATGCAGTGTGATAGCCTCCGGAATTGAGCAGCCGGGCAAATGCAAGGCGGTCTACGCCATTGTCCGTAGCCGTGCCCGCGATATAGATGAGGTTGCTGGTGGCCTCCACGGCGACAGCTCGGTCCGTGTTGCTGGAAGACAGGTCGAATGGGATCGTGCGCTTGCCGGTTCCCTGAAAGCCGGGATCGAGCGAACCGTTTTCGAGCAGTCGCGCGATTCCAAAATCCCGGTCGTTTGTGGAAACCTGAACTTCACCCACGACCACGATCTTGTCGGAGGGATCAATGGCGACACCATACGCGAAGTCCTCGTTGGCTCCACCCATGTTGAAAGCAATGGTTTGCACGCCGTCGCCGTCAAACGAGTTGTCGGGTTGTGCGTTGGGCAGGAGGCGCACCACCTTGAAGTCGATGACCGTGCCAAACTGTTCCGAGCCCACGATGACGATACGACCCTGGCTGTCGATAGCCGCCGCCTTGATCATCACCGGATCAAGTACCACTCCGCCCGTGCGTTTGGAAAATGTCGCCTGTCCGTTCGTCGGCGTTGAAAACACACCGGTATAGGCGCCTGCATCATTGAAGGTATAAAACCCGAGGCAATGTCGGCCAGAAGGGCAACCATTGTCGTCGTAAAACGCCACGGCAACTGAGCCGCCGTCGGGACGCTGCAGATGTGCCAGCATTCGAAAGTCGGACCCCGGAAACGGAACGTTCAAACGGCCAGCGTTCGAAAAGTGTGGATCAAGACCGTTCAGCGCCGCATTTGCTGGACCAAAAATAATGAGCAGCAAAAGCGCTGCGAATCGCGTCGTAACATTCATGAGATTCCCCCGGAAGCGCCGGAATGGCTACTTACGAGGGTGGTTACGCCAAACTGCGCGACAACCCGACATGATCGTGACGAAAACTTGCAGAGGTGATTTATTTTGGATCATGGGAGGCTAAGTCGGCGCCACATCGCGAGATTGCGCAGCCGGAATTTGAGCGTGAGCACGTCTATCGGATCGATGCGACAGCTGGCCGAGCGACAAACGCCCGATCGTCGCTCTGGCCGAAATGGCGTCGAAGGATTCGATCAGACTGAGATGCAACTGGCGGGTGCCCGGCACCTCTTCTCCACCGCATGCCGCGGCGATCCACTTCGGCACAAAACTCGTGGGCCAGTGTGAGGCGAAGGCGACGCACTGAGTAGCGCGACCCTCAGAATGCAACAAGTTCGACGCGGCGGTTCTTCGAGCGGCCTGCCTCGTCGGCGTTGCTCGCGACCGGTGCGGCAAACGATGCCCCGAAACTAGACAAGCGCGTTGCTGGCACGCCATATTTCGCGACCAACGCAGATACAACCGCCGTGGCGCGTCGCTGTGAAAGCTCGCGGTTCGGCTCGAATGCTCCCACCGTGTCGGTGTGCCCGACCACCAGCAGCTTGAGCGTGGTGTCGCCTGCCATCAGCTTGCCGATCTCGACGAGCGCAGCGGCCGAATCCGGCTTGAGATCCGCCTTCGCGGTATCGAACAGGATTCCATAAAGCGACACACTGCCATTTTTGCGAATCTCCGCCAACATCGCCTCGGATTTCACCGTGACCATGCGTGACACCATGGCCTTCGGCTCGACAATGTCGATGCGCACGCCCACACGCTCCACCGGAATCGTATAGCCGTCCGCGCCTGAAACTTTGGCATTCATGCCCGCATAGATCGTGAGCGTAAGGTCGCCGCCGTCCTGTTTGACTTGATAGGCGCCGTAACGGTATTCGGGGTTCCAGTTCATCCAGCGTGACGCGCCCGGGATGTCGCCGTAAATGCCCGTAATGAACTGATTGATACCGCTGTCGAGCTCATGGCGACCGTCGGAATTGGTGCCCTCAAACATCACAGTCACTTGACCAAGTTTGTCCAGCTCAGCCTTGTAGGCACGCATCGCTTCGAGCGGCGAAACGTCCTTCGGCATCACATAGGCGATTGTCGTGCGCGGGCCTTCCACGATCTGGGTTTTCGGTTTTCCCTCAAGCGCCGATCCCAGCGCAACGACGAGTTCTCCGAAAGCTTTCTTCTCGTAATAGCGAATGCTTGAGCCTTCGAAGCGCTGGATCAGAGCATGGTCGGCGCTGCCTTTGAGGTCGGTGCCATCGGGCAAATCCGAAACGTCGGTTGCCAAGGCCAGCGACGCCGAGGCCACAAGTGCGACGGCGACAAATAGCGAAAAGAGCTTGCGAGCATGCATGAATATTCCTTCAGCGGGTCAGGGTCGTCTTCGGTTACGCCATTCGAAGGGAGAACACGACATCGCCGTTCCCATCAGGAAGTAAAGGCGGCAAATCAACATTCGGAGTGCAGCTTTTGCCGAATGTCGTGATTGCTCACCAAACGACGTAACCCTCATCGAAGCGGTCTCCATACCGCCCTCGCCGGGAGGTTTCCTATGCACGCCCACCGATTGCTCCTGATGATTCTGCGAGTGGCTGAGCTGGGCCTCGTCCCTTCCATCAAGCCAGGCGCGCCATGAAGACTGCGATGCGTCGACTCGTTCCCCTGTTGATCCTTGCTTTGACCGCCGCAAGCGCGGCCGAGCCGCGCTTTACCGGCACTGCGGGCCTGTCGGATGGCCCTGAAGCCGGCGGCGTGATCAGCGCCGATGGGCGCTTCAACCTGCATGCCGGTCTGCTCCCCGATACCTCAGTGCATGACACTGGTCGGTTTGGCTTGTCCGCAAAGTTGCAGCCGGATCCGGCATCCATCGCGGCCAGTTGTGGACCGGTGACAGATCGGATTTTCCAGAACGGCTTCGAATGACCCCACTTGGTAACGCTCAAGGAATCTTTATGAAACGCACTGCTCTGACCCTGGCTTTGCTGGTGGCAACCTCTGCGGCGAGCGCAGCGCCCTGGACCTATCGCGGCACTTTGAATGATGGCGGCAAGGCCGCCAACGGCACCTATGATTTGCGCGTGACCCTGCTCAATCAGACTAAAAACGCAACGGTGTATGGTCCGCTAACGCTGTACGACGTAAAGGTAACCAACGGCAACTTTGCGGCTGATGTGGATTTCGGCTCGGACCTATCTGCGGCGCCTGCGATGTCGTTGAAAACCGAAGTGCAGCAAGGTAACACCGGCTTTGTCGCCCTCGGTGAGGCGACACCGTTTGATCCGAAAGTCGTGCTGGCCGGCGTGTGTTGGGATACCGAGGGTAATGCCGGCACCAATCCCGCGACGAAATTTATCGGCACCACCGACAATCAAGCGTTAGTGCTGCGCGCCAATAACAAACCGGCATTGCGGATTTTTCCAACAGCAACTTCTCCCAATTTGGTTTCTGGGGCCGAGGGGAACGTCATTGGTGCGACTTATAGCGGGCAGGTTATTGCAGGTGGCGGCAAGGCCACAAACACCTGCGGGCCTGTGTCAACTGCCTCATGTCTAAACCTCACGGATGACAGCTATGCCACGGTAAGCGGCGGGCTAGGCAACACAGCCGAGGGAGACTCAAGCACGGTGGGCGGCGGTGGAAGCAACTTGGCAGCTAGTCAAGCTAGCACAGTCAGCGGCGGGAAAGAAAACTCGGCTACTGGACTTTTCAGCACCATTAGCGGCGGTATAGGAAACAAAGCGAGCAACTATGGCGGCAACATCGGGGGCGGCAATGACAACACGGCGAGCGGCAGTGGTAGCACCGTAAGTGGTGGGGAAAACAGCACGGCAAGCAACGAATACAGCACCGTTGGGGGTGGTTCCAACAACTACGCAAGCGGACGATTCAGCACTGTCGGCGGAGGCTTTGGCAACTGCGCCGGCGGCGAGTTCAGCTGGGCTGGCGGCACATTTGCGAAAGTCCGCCCAGGCAATGAACCAGGCGACGGCACCTGCACCGCAAACTCGGCAACCGCCACAGGCGACAACGGCACCTTCGTATGGGCCGATGATCAAGTTGCCAACTTCATCTCCACCGGCCCACGCCAATTCCTCGTGCGCGCCGAAGGCGGCATGGCAATCAATACCAATACACCAACCACAGGGGCTGCGTTGACGGTCAATGGAAATGTCAGCGTGCCGTCTCCAGGCGCGATAGCGTTTGGTAATACAACCCGCCAAATGCTCAACTTGTGGGGGCCTAACGCGTACGGCATTGGCGTACAGAATTCGCGACTGTACTTCCGCACCGGCTTTACCGGTGGCTTCAGTTGGTTTGAAGGCGGCGTGCACGACAATGCGATCGATGGGCCTGGTGTTGGCGGCACGCTGCGCATGCGCCTGGACAACACCGGACAGTTGCAGACCACTACCGGAACCATCAGCACCCTGTCGGATGCGCGTCTCAAGGATAAAGTGATCGACTACACGCATGCACTTGATCAAATCAATGCACTGCGCCCGGTCAGCTACCACTACCGCGATGCCGGCAAAGCCGCCTTTCAAGCCGAAGGCATGCATCTGGGCTTCATCGCGCAAGAAGTTGAGCAGGTATTTCCGGAATGGGTCAGCCAAGGTGAGGACGGTTATCTGATGCTCTCCCTGCGCGGATTTGAAGCCGTTGCAGTGCGCGGCATTCAGGAGCTGAGTGCAGAGAATGAGGCGCTCAAGGCTGAAGCAACGGCGCTCAAGGCGGATGCGGCGACATTCAAAGCTGATGCCTTGGTACTAAAAGCCCAAAACGCCGCGTTCGAGGCGCGCCTAAATGCACTGGAGGCCGCGCAGCAGCGATAACGATTCGAGAGACGAAAGGCTTTCGTTGCTCGCTGATTGTCGTGATTGCCGACCAAACGGCGTAACCCTCATCGAAGCCGTCTCCTCTTCACCCTCGCCTGAGGTTTCACATGCACGCACATCGAATGCTTTTGTTGTTTCTTCAGGCGCCTGAATTTCGCTTCAGCGCGCGCCGCGGAGTCCTTTCGTCATGAAGACTGTGATACATCGACTCGCCCCCTTTCTGGTTCTTGCTTGTGCCGTCGCGAGCGCAGCCGAGCCGCGTTTTACCGGTTCCTCGGGTTTGACGGATGGTCCTGAAGCCGGCGGCGTGATCAGCGCCGATGGCCGCTACAACTTGCATGCCGGTCTGCTCCCCGATACCTCAGTGCATGACACTGGTCGGTTTGGCTTGTCCGCAAAGTTGCAGCCGGATCCGGCATCAATCGCGACCAGTTGTGGACCGGTGACGGATCGAATTTTCCAGAACGGCTTTGAATAATCTCCTTCCGTTACGCCAAGGAATCGCCATGAAACGCACTGCATTGATGATCGCTTTACTGCTGGCAACCACGGCTGTGACTGCGGCGCCGTGGACCTATCGCGGCACCTTGAATGATGGCGGTGCGCCGGCCAACGGCACCTATGATTTGCGTGTGACTTTGCTCAATCAGGCCAGGACCACAGCGGTATATGGACCGCTCACGCTTTACGACGTAAAGGTGGTCAACGGCAACTTTGCCGCTGAGGTGGATTTCGGCATGGATCTTTCGGCAGCGCCGGCGATGGCGCTGAAAACCGAAGTGCAGCAGGGCAGCACCGGCTTTGTCTCATTGGGGGAAGCCACACCGTTTGATCCTAAAGTCGCCTTGGCCGGCGTGTGCTGGGATATCGAAGGCAATGCGGGGACTAGTCCTGCGACGAATTTTATTGGCACTACCGATAACCAACCTCTCGTGCTGCGCGCCAACAATAAACCGGCTTTGAGGATTTTTCCACATTCGAATTCGCCGAATCTGGATGCCGGGGCAGATGGAAATAGCGTTGGTTCGACATATTTAGGGCAGATTGTTGCCGGAGGCGGGAGTGCAGAGATTTTTTGTGGGCCTACTTATACTTCCTCATGCCTAAACCGCACTCTGAATGACTTTGCCACGGTAAGCGGCGGGCAAGGCAACAGTGCAATTGGCGGCGGAAGCGTCGTTGGCGGCGGCGTTAGCAACACTTCAAGCTCCCCCTACGGTACCGTTGATGGCGGTCGATTCAATGAGGCAAGCGGCACAGCAAGCACCGTTGGCGGCGGGTTTTCCAACTGCGCCGGCGGTAACTTCAGTTGGGCTGGCGGCAGAGGTGCAAAAATCCGCCCCGGCAGTGAACCAGGCGACGGCAACTGCGTCGCGAACTCATCCACGCTCGACGGGGACAACGGCACCTTCGTCTGGGCCGACGATCAATTCATCGACTTCATATCCACCGGCCCACGCCAATTCCTCGTGCGTGCCGAAAAAGGCATGGCGATCAATACGAATACGCCGACCACAGGGGCCGCGTTGACGGTCAATGGCAATATCAGTGTGCTAGCCAACGGCGTGCAGAGCTTCGGCAGCACAACCCGCCAAATGCTCAATCTATGGGGGCCCAACGATTTCGGCATCGGCGTCCAGACAGGTCGCTTGTATTTTCGAACCAACTTGCCAGGTGGATTTAGCTGGTTTCAAGGGGGCGTGCACGCCAACGGATACGATGACCCCGGTGCGGGCGGCACACTGCGCATGCGCCTGGACAACAACGGCCAGCTGCAGACTACTACCGGCACGATCAGCACGTTGTCGGATGCACGGCTCAAGGATCAAGTGGTCGATTACACCCGCGCACTGGATCAAATCAATGCGCTGCGCCCGGTGCGCTTCCACTACCGCGATGCCGGCAAGTCCGCCTTTCAAGCAGAAGGAATACATTTGGGATTTATTGCCCAGGAAGTCGAACAGGTGTTTCCGGAATGGGTCAGCCAAGGTGAGGACGGTTATCTGATGCTCTCGCTGCGCGGCTTTGAAGCTGTGGCAGTGCGCGGCATGCAGGAACTGAGTGCAGAGAATTCGTTGCTGAGCGAAAAGAATTCCGAGCTGCAATCAAGACTTGAGCAATTGCAAACTCAAAATGCTTCTTTCGAAGCCCGACTGCAGGCGCTTGAGAAAAAACGATAGCGGGCGCACTTCTCGCGTGATCTTGGCGAACGGCGCTGCAGGCACAAGGACCGGGTGATACGACTTCAACAAACGGACAACGTCGTCGAGCTTGCCGTGACGAATTACTCAGGTCGTGCCTTTTGATCCGGGCAATGCGCTTGCTCATCGAGGATCTCGCGCTTGGTCGCGGATCGTGCGCTGACCCGATGATCAGAATTTTGGATTGGATCGACACGTATTTTCCAAATAACCTTTGTCCATTGAGAAAGGAGGTTTTATGAAAAGAGTTCAGAGAATTGGCACTTCGATCGGGCTTTGCACGACGCTTCTGCTCGTCGCTTGCGCGGACGGAAGCAGCGCTGGCGCGAATGGAAGCGCTGACGTTGCGCCGCCGAAAACGGCCACGGCCAGCGTCGCTGAAGCCGCAAGTCATTCGGCGAATGCTATCGCTCCCAAGAATCCACTGTGCGGCAAGGCAAGCTTTGCCGAGGTCTCAGCCGTGGTGGGTGGCCACTTTGACAAGGTGGATGTCAATGATGAGCCTGATCTGGATTACGTCGAATGCAATTTTCTGGATTCCAGGGATCTCTATGCCGGGTTGACGATCCATTTCGTATCGACAGCCAAGCTGGTCGCAACGAAGAGCAAGTGGCAAACGGCAGCCGCCTATTTCGA
>JBBQTY010000127.1:0-11784 GCA_038234445.1 Lysobacterales bacterium | reverse complement strand
ATGCATTGGCTGATGCTTGCGTTACTGGTTGCAGTCTATTCGGCCATCTTGCTTCGCGAGGAATTCCCGAAAGGAAGTGATCTTCGCGAATCCTTCAAGATGTGGCACTTCATGCTCGGGCTGAGTGTGTTCGTACTGGTCTTCGTGCGCATTGCGATCCGCTTCTTCGGAGCCACGCCACGCATCGTGCCGGCACCCCCGCATTGGCAGCACTTGCTCGCCATCGGCATGCATCTGGCGCTGTATGTTTTCCTGATCGGAATGCCGCTGCTCGGCTGGCTGACCCTCAGCACAGCCGGCAAGCCGATCCCGTTTTTCGGGCTGGAATTGCCCGCCATCTGGTCGCTGGACAAGGACTTCTCGCACACCCTTGAAGATCTGCACGTGACCATCGGCGAGATTGGCTACTACCTCGTCGGCGCGCATGCGCTTGCGGCACTTTTCCACCACTACTACGTCCGCGACAACACACTGCTGCGCATGTTGCCGCGTCGATCACCCTGAATTCGCGCGTTGCCGACCGGTCGACCATCGGCAGCACATCAGATCCCGGTCGACGCATTCAATGATGAGGTCTCCCCATGAACATCGATCGTCTCGTTCTCGCATTCGCCGGCAGCATGATCCTGCTCAGCGTGATCCTGGCCCATTTCGTATCCCCGTACTGGTTGCTGCTGACGCTGTTCGTTGGCGCCAACCTGTTGCAGTCCGCGTTCACCGGATTCTGCCCGTTGGCGAAGATTCTGAGTATCGCCGGCATCAAACCGGGGCATGCGTTTTCCCATTGATTCCGATTTCCGCGCCCACCGCGCCAGCAATGCAATGACTGGAGGTCATCCATGTACTACATCGTCGAAACGAACAAATGCTTCGAGAAAGCGGCCGAAGATCTTGATGTCGCGGTCAAGGCACATCAGTTTGGCGTGCTCCACGTCCACGACCTCGGCAATACGCTGCGCAGCAAGGGCATCGAGTTTGCCGAGCAGTGCAAGGTGTTCGAGGTCTGCAACCCGGGCCAGGCGGCCAAGGTACTGGCCGCCGACATGAGCATGAACATGGCCCTGCCATGCCGGATCTCGGTGTACACCGAAAAGGGTAAAACCATGATCGGCATGATCCGTCCCGAGCCGATGCTTGGCATGTTGTCGAAGGATCCGACGCTCGCCGCGATCGCAACCGAAGTTGAAGCGGCGACAAAACAGATGATCGACGAGGCCGCGTGATGAACGTCATGGGTTCGTTGTTGACGGTCTTTGGCAGCATCGGCCTGCTGGCGGCCTGTGGTCATTCCGCACCCGATGGTAAATCGCCCAAGGCAACACCGAGCTTCGCCACCGCCATCGCCGCAATCGAAGACGGACGCAGCGAGCAGATCTGGGATGGCGTGGTTGAGGCGGTCAATCAGGCGACCATTTCGGCACAGACCAGCGGCCGCGTGATCGAACTGCCGTACGACGTCAACGACACCGTCGAGGAAGGTGCGGTGATCGTGCGTTTTACCGATGTCGAACAGAAGTCGGCGAAAAGTCGTGCGCAATCGCAGATCGCCTCAGCCCAGGCCAGCTACAACGAGGCGCAGGCTTCGTATCAGCGTATTGCAGAAGTGTATGCGCGCAAGCTCGTGGCCAAGGCGCAACTCGATCAGGAACGTGCGCGCCGTGATGCCGCCAAAGCCGCGCTAGATGCGGCACGTGCCCAACTCAGCGAAGTCGGCCAGCAAATGGATTACACCGTTGTGCGCGCACCGTATTCGGGCATCGTCACCGAGCGCCATGTGCAGATCGGCGAATCCGTACGTCCCGGCCAGGCCCTGATGTCGGGCATATCGCTCAAGGATCTGCGCGTCTCGGTGCAAGTACCGCAGAGCGCGATTGCCCCGATTCGCGCCCTGCATGCCGCCGATGTGCTGCTCGCCAGCGATGGCAGTCAGCGCTTCGCCGCGAGCAAGGTCACCGTCTTTCCTTATGCTGATCCGGCTACGCACACCTTCACCGTGCGTCTCGAATTGTCCGGCGGCAACACCGGCCTGTTTCCGGGCATGACGGTCAAGGCCGCGTTCGCCACCGGCGAGGCGAAACGAATGCTCGTTCCTGCGACGGCCGTGGTCCAGCGCGGCGAGTTGCAGGGCATCTACGTGATTGAGGGACCCAGCGTAGTTCTGCGTCAGATTCGCAGTGGTCATCGCTTTGGAGACTCAATCGAGGTCCTCGCCGGACTTGTTGGCGGCGAACACTACGCAACCGATCCGGCCGCGGCTGCGCAGTGGTTGGCTCACCGAAATGAGGGAGGCTCACAGTGAGCCTGACGTTGGGATTTTCCGGACGCATTGCACGCGCGTTTCAGTCTTCACCACTGACTCCAGTGCTCGCGATCGCGGCGATCCTGCTCGGCGTCGCCGCAACCGTGATCACGCCGCGCGAGGAAGAACCGCAGATCGACGTGACCATGGCCAACGTGATCGTGCCTTTCGCTGGTGCCGATGTTCACGATGTCGAAAATCTGGTCGCCTTTCCGCTCGAACAGAAACTGTCCGAGATCGATGGCGTAAAGCACGTCTATTCGATCAGTCGTCCGGGCGTGGCCATCCTTACGGTCGAATACCAGGTCGGCGTGCCGCGGCAGACCGCGATCGTCCGCCTGTACAACCAGGTCTTTCAGAATCAGGATTTCGTGCCGGCGGGACTCGGTGTCGGTCAACCGCTGATCCGGCCGATGGGCATCGACGATGTGCCGGTCATGGCGGTGACCTTGTGGAGTGATTCTGCCGAGCAGAATCCGACCTCGCTGGCGGAAGTTGCCCACACACTCGAAACCGAACTCAAGCACATCCCGGGCACGCGCGATGTCTACACGATCGGCGCACCCGAACGCGCCGTGATTGTCGATCTCGATGCGCCCAGACTCGCCGCCTACGGTTTGTCGATCGAGGATTTGTCCGCAGCGCTGCGCGCGGCCAATACGGTCAGCCAGGCCGGTGACCGGATTGTCGACAACACAACCTTGCCAGTCACCGCCGGCAGCTTCCTCGCCAGCGCGTCCGATGTCGCCGCCCTTGTCATCGGCCTCAACAAGGGCGAGCCGGTGTTTCTCTCCGATGTCGCACGGATCCGCCCTGGCGCGGATCTTCCGAACAGCTACGTCTGGTTCGGCGCGCCGGCCGGCAAGGCTGGCCCAGCCGGCACAAATGCACCCGCGGTAACCCTGGCCATCGCCAAGAAGCCCGGCAGCAATGCAGCCGACATCACCCGAGCCGTAGACTCGCGCATCAAAGCATTGGTCGGCGTGGTGATTCCTTCCAATGTGCAGTTCTCGACAACCCGCGACTATGGCCAGACTGCCAGCGACAAAGCCAACAAGCTGATCCAGAAGCTCATGTTCGCGACGCTGTCGGTCATCCTGCTGGTGCTGTTTACACTTGGCTGGCGCGAAGCCATCGTGGTCGGCAGCGCTGTCGTGATCACCTTGATGCTGACCTTGTTTGCCTCGTGGGCGATGGGCTTCACGATCAACCGCGTCTCGCTGTTCGCGCTGATCTTCTCGATCGGCATTCTCGTCGACGATGCGATCGTCGTCGTCGAGAACATCCATCGCCACCAGCGTCTCGGTGGCACGAGTCTGCGCGAGATCATCCCGGCGGCGGTCAGCGAAGTCGGCGGACCAACTATCCTCGCCACATTCACCGTGATCGCCGCGCTGCTGCCGATGGCCTTTGTCTCGGGATTGATGGGGCCGTATATGCGGCCAATTCCAATCAACGCTTCGGTCGGCATGCTGCTGTCGCTCGCAGTCGCGCTTGTCGTCACGCCGTGGCTGGCGCTGCGCCTGCTCGCGCATCACGCGTCGGCGTCCAATGAAAGCGACGACGAATCCACGCATGGCGGATGGCTCAACCGCACCTCGCACAAGCTCATGTCACCCTTTCTCGAAACCGATCGCGCGCCGCGTCGACGCCGCCTTCTGTTTGCCGCGATGGGTGTGCTGGTCATGGCCGCAGTCGGCCTGGTCGTGATCCAGGCGGTCATCCTAAAGATGCTTCCGTTCGACAACAAATCCGAATTCCAGATCGTCGTCGACATGCCGGAAGGCAGCACGCTTGAGCGGACCAACGAACTGCTGGTCAAGCTCGCCGGCAGTCTGGCCGACGTGGCCGAGGTGCAGAACTGGCAAGGCTACGCCGGCACCGCCGCGCCGATTACCTTCAACGGCCTCGTGCGCCAGTACTACCTGCGCCGTGGTCCGCTGGTCGGCGACCTGCAGGTGAATCTGGTCGACAAGCACGCGCGGAAACGTCAAAGCCATGCGATCGCACAAGCTGTGCGTCCGCAACTCGCCGCGATCGGCAAGGCGTTCGGCGCGTCGGTCAAACTGGTCGAAGTACCGCCAGGCCCTCCGGTGCTCGCACCGATCGTCGCCGAAGTCTATGGCCCAGACTACGCGACCGTGCGCAAGACCGCACTCGCACTCGAGAAGAAGTTCCGTGCCGAATCCGACATTGTCGATATTGATACCAGCGTAGAAGCCGATGCGCCGCGCGAAATCATCGTCGTCGATCGCGTCCGTGCCGCTCGCCTTGGGCTCGATCAGGCCAGCATCGCGCAGGTTCTACGCACCGCGCTGTCCGGCGAAGATGCGACCTATCTGATGGATGGCCACGCGCGCTACGCCGCGCCGGTGCGTCTGCGTCTGCCGGCTGGCGACCAGGCCGCTATCGACCAGTTGTTGGCCGTCCATGTGCGTGCGGCGAATGGTTCGCTGGTGCCACTTTCGGAAGTCGTAGAGGTGCGCCAGGCGAACTGGGAGAAGGCGATCTACCACAAGGATCTGCTGCCCTATGCAACGGTCACCGGCGACGATGCCGGACATACCGATAGTCCTCTGTATGGGATGTTTTCACTGGTCAACGAAATCAAACGCACCGATGGAACCGATGCCGCGATCAATCAAACCTTCATAGACCAGCCCACCGACATAAACGCACCTGCAGTGAAATGGGATGGCGAATGGCAGATCACCTACGAGACGTTCCGCGACATGGGCCTGGCCTATTCGGTTGGCCTCGTATTGATCTACCTGCTCGTGGTCGGCCAGTTCAAAAGCTATGTCGTGCCGCTGATCATCATGGCGCCGATTCCGCTGACCGTGATCGGCGTGATGCCGGGTCATGCACTGATTGGCGCGCAATACACGGCCACCTCGATGATCGGCATGATCGCGCTGGCCGGCATCATCGTGCGCAACTCGATCCTGTTGATCGATTTCATCAACCAGGAGATTGCCAGCGGCAAGCCGCTACGCAATGCCGTGATCGATGCTGCCGCCGTGCGCGCCAAGCCGATCGTGCTGACCGGCGTCGCCGCCATGGTCGGTGGCTTCTTCATCATCGATGACCCCATCTTTCAGGGCCTCGCCGTATCGCTGATATTCGGCATCCTTGTTTCGACAGCGCTGACCCTGCTCGTCATCCCGCTGCTCTACTTCGCCTGGCTCAGTCATCAGGATCGAGCAAAGGCCACCGCTGCCGAAACTGCTGCGTAATCCACCAAGTCGACGATGATTCAGGAGATTGACTACCGCAATCCGGAAACGGTGCGACGGTGACTGAGCGCAGCTTGGATCCCGCGCGCGAGACTGCGTCAGTTCGAACAGGCATAGCGACAAACCAATGTGAGGAACTTCTACGCCAGTCCGCGATGGCATTGGCTTCCTGTCCCAAGAAAGTCCAGGGCATCCCTCGAAGGACCTGCCATTTCGTGTAGAAACCGTGCGACATCGAACCAAGCCGAAAGCAAGAGGGTCATCCGCACTCGCAGCAAGCGAGGACTTGGGATCAGGCCGTGACCGCGTCACGACTGAAAGATGTCGCCTCCCTGATCTGTAGATGACATCACCGCTAGCGGCAGGCACAGATGAGAGATGCGGCGCTAAGCGCACCCACTCGGTCGCGGGCATCTCTTGGAGCAGGGGGTTTGTTTCGGATCGCAGAGTCTTTCGATAGCGCGACGCTTTGGCGTCTGGAATGCGGCTGAAAGGACTGCGTCGGCTGAATTTGGATGCCCAATCGTCTGCGGGCCTGATCCATGCGTTCGACAACGCACGCAACATCTCTGCTACTGCCACTTTAGTTGAGAAATATTCCGTGAATACCGTGTAGTTGTGTGGAAGCAGGCTTCTGCATACGACGTCGCTCGCATGACTTGTCAGGGAGACTACTTGCGCGGGCTATGTTCGCAAACGCACAGACATTTCCGACTGACCGGAACATGCTTAACAGGCATTAAAATTGTATAACAAAGCGGTCTGCATATCGCAAGAATCGAGCGGCAACATGTACGCGGAGTCGATCCACGGTTCGACTGGGCCTTTCGCGAAAGGCAGCGGGCCGGTTCTCGGCTGGCACGCCGCAACGTCGCGATGGGGATCTTCAGCATCCTGCGAATCAGCGAGATTGAAAGGAGATAAGCAATGGCTTCAACAAGGCTGAACCTCCGCGTACTGACCGCTGCGATGATGCTCGATGCCAGTCAATCCGTCTTCGCGCAGACCACGACCAGCCCACCCGGCCGGTTGCTCGCCTCCAACTGTTTTCAGTGCAACGGCACCAATGGCAACGGACCGGACCATGAAACCTGTGCTCAAGTCCTCGGCCGCGTCCAATGGATGGACACAGAAGAAACTCAAGCAGAAGAACAAGTGGTTCGATGCACTCATGGAAGACACACTTGCATGAGACGAGGCTCACAGTCGGCCTGATCATCTCGCTGTACCGGAGCGGGCGCGGTTGCAATGTGGCGTTGTTGGTGTATGAGCGGGACGACCGAGAGTTTCGCATCCTTACGGGCAGCGAGCATGAGTGTCTTGAAATGAAAGTGAGGTTTGTAAACAACATCACGTGAAGCAGGTCCTCGACCGCCTTGCGGTTCGGACGTGATCCGCGTGCCGATTTCAAACGCCAAGCGAAGCGAGGTGATATTCCATGCAACCGATGAAAATTTCCGCCCTGATTGTCATTGGGTGTCTGGCCACGGGCCAAGCCTGGTCGCAAACGGCGCTGATGAAACAGTCGCAGGGGTTGTTCAAGCCCGTCCCCTCGGTCGCACCGGCGCTACCGGGAAATGCCGCGACACCGGCCAAACTGGATCTTGGCAGGATGCTCTACTTCGAGCCGCGCTTGTCGCAAAGCCATTCCATCAGCTGCAACTCCTGCCACATGATTGGCATGGGCGGGGTTGATCTGCAGGAAACGTCATTGGGCCATCGCTGGCAGCATGGCGGCCGCAATGCGCCGACGGTCTACAACGCCGTGTTTGATGTCGCACAGTTCTGGGATGGACGTGCCAAGGACCTGGAGGAACAGGCAGGTGGACCGCTGGTCAATCCGGTCGAGATGGATATGACGAAAGAACATGTCGTGGAGCAGCTCAAGGGTATCCCGGGCTACGCCGCTGTGTTCGCGAAGGCCTTCCCTGGCGTCACCGATCCGATCACATTCGAAAGCGTGAACAAGGCTATCGCAGTGTTCGAGTCCACATTGATCACTCCGAACGCACCGTTCGATGCTTACCTCAAGGGCAACGAGAAGGCGCTCGATTCGAAGGAGAAGGAAGGCCTCGCGTTGTTCATCAACAAGGGCTGCGCTGCATGCCACAACGGCATCAATGTTGGCGGCGGAATGTATGCCAAGTTCGGAGTTGTCGAGCTCCCCGGTGCAGACATCTTGCCGCCGGGCGACAAGGGCCGCTTCGCAGTGACCAAGACGGTCAGTGACGAGTACGTCTTCCGCGTGCCCGCGCTGCGCAACATCGCTCTCACCGCGCCGTATTTTCATACGGGTAAGGTGTGGGATTTGCGCCAGGCAGTTGCAATCATGGGCAGTAGTCAGCTCGGCGCGAAGCTGAGCGATGACGAAGTCGGCAAGATCGAGATCTTCCTCGGATCGCTGACGGGCGAGCAGCCCCAGGTCATGTTGCCGATTCTGCCACCCAGTGTGGCCACCACCCCGCAGCCCAAGCCGTAGGTTGAGCAAAGCGGGAGCTAGCATGTTTCAGACGGTCAATCGCTTCAACCGAACGGCGTTAGTGCCGCGACCGATGCGCTTGGGGACCTGTCAACAGCTGATCCGATTGATCGTCGGCGACTTAAATAGCGTGCGCAACGCCAGACGTTCAGACCGTCGTGGAGAATTTGACAATGCTCCGGAGAGCAGCGGGATTGCCCTGTGCCGTGACTTGTCTTTTCTCTACCGACTTTCAAGATCATCATTGACGCGGGCGGTCTAGACATGAAAATGTCTAACAAAAGGTATATTTACGTAATGTAAGTATTATTATAATGAGTGAAATGATCATACATCCGAATTATGCCGAACGCCATGTCACCAGAAACCATGTCCCCATTTGCAGGCGGATCCCACTCTGATCCAAGCGCGCACTTCGAACCATCAGCCATCAAGGAACCAACATGAACTCGCAGACCATTAAAGAACAGATTGAGCACAGCATTAGCCAGATCGAGAAGGGCATCGCGGCCATCTCGACAATCGTGTCGGACGATGTGACCTTGCTAGACGATCAGCGCAATATTGTCCAAGCGCGGCTGCATAAACTCGGCCACCGTCTTTCGAGAAGTTCTCGAATGGCTCGAAAAGAGATTGCGAGCGAAATACGTCGTCATCCCTATGCGATTTTCGGAACCTTGCTCGCTTTCGGAGCGATTGCCGCTGCCCTGCTATGGAGAAACGAATCGCGGCATTAATGAACTTCCGCAGCCGATGAGCTCGCGGCAATCAAGACTGGGATCCTTGACCAAGCTTCGCCAGACAGGTTTCCTGCAACCGCGATAGGAAGATGAGAGACATGCAAGGTTTCGGGATTCGGACGAGCGGCCCTACAAAAGCTGCCGCTCTATCAAAGACGATTCGCAGGGAACGACTCAGACCAACTATGCCTTTGCGAAGCAGTCAATCCAACAAAACCAACGATGGTCACCTCGGCGATAGTGAAAACGAAGCCAAACAGCGCGTTGCGCGAAATTTCTTCATCCTTTGCCCCCATCGGTTAGTCTGGTACGACCATCGAATACGCCGCCTGGCATCGCCCCTATGTCTCGTCGTTCTCCAGCGTCAATCGATTCACAGAGCGCACCCCTACTTGAATACCCAAAACCTGCGGGCGACACACTGCTGGAAGCTCGCGGACTGAGTTTCCGGATTGAGAGTCGCACGCTATGGCAGGGCTTCGAACTTACCCTACGCGCGAGTGAACGTCTCGGAATAACCGGACCATCCGGCGCCGGCAAGACTCTACTTTTGCGTACATTGGCGGGGCTGGAACCGCTGCAATCCGGTGACATCGAATTCGATCGCATTGCGCTACCACACTGGTCTATTCCGGATTATCGCGCACGCGTCGCCTATGTGCCGCAGCGCCCGACGTGGCGCGAAGGCACTGTTGAAGCTGCACTGCGAGCACCTTTCGCTTTCCTTGTGCGGCGCAGTCGCGAATTCCCTGATGGTCAGATGCGGGAGTTGTTGCATGCGACGGGACGCGACGAAAATTTTCTGCACCAGCGCACGGAACGACTTTCCGGTGGCGAGGCTCAAATCGTTGCCATAGTCCGTGCACTTCTGGTGGCGCCCAGTGTTTTGTTGCTTGATGAGCCCACCGCTTCCCTCGACGGCGCAACGGTCCGCGCAATTGAGGACCTGATCTTGCATTGGGTGAGAGCATCACCTGGTCGCGCTTACATCTGGACCAGTCACGACCGCACTCAACTGAAACGGATTTCCGATCGTTTGCTTACTCTCGAGCCCGCGTTGTGAAAGCTGGTTATCTGAGTCTCGGCAACGCACAGTTGGTGCTGGCCGCCACACTGGTACTGATCAACGTGGGGATCTCGATCTGGCTTCGCCTGGGACTGGCGAAATCCCTGTTGGTGGCCAGCGCACGCATGGTGGTTCAGCTAATCCTGGTCGGCTTTATTCTGCAATCGGTGTTCGAGTTGAAGACTCCCTTGCCTGTCATCGGCATCGGACTGGTCATGTCGACCTTGGCGGGTATCGCTGCAGTGCGCCGCACAAGCCGGCGCTTTGCCGGCGTCTATCGCGACAGCATCATCACCATCCTGGGCTCGGCGTTCGTGGTTACCGGCGCCGGTGTACTCGGTATCATCGATGTCTCTCCCTGGTATGCGCCGCAATACACCATCCCGCTTCTCGGCATGGTGCTGGGAAATATCCTCAGTGGCGTGTCGCTGGCGCTGGACCGCTTCATGGAAGGCGTCGCACGCGAAAGGGACATCATCGAGAATGACCTCGCGCTTGGCGCCACCCGCTGGGAAGCGGCGCACCCTTTGATTCGAAACAGCCTTCGTACCGGCATGATTCCCACCATAAACGGCATGATGGTGATGGGTGTGGTCAGTTTGCCCGGCATGATGACGGGCCAGCTTTTGGCCGGCGCGGCGCCCGCTGACGCGGTGCGCTACCAAATCGTGATCATGTTCATGATCGCAGCCGCCACCGCGCTCGGTACGCTCGGCGTGATCCTGATGGCGTTCCGCCGACTATTCAACGACCGGCATCAGCTGTGTGCAGGCCTTCTGCACACCACCAGACGCGGTGCAACGTAATGCTAAGCAAGCGATCCGATCATCAGCACAGTTTGAGCATACACTGAGGAAATCTCATCGATCCTTACGCACTTTAGGCACAACGCACTTTTAGTATTATTCAACTTTAAATCAGCAAATTATGACCTCTGGGCAGAGCACGTCACCTCATACCTCGATTTTCGAGCCACGCTGGTGAAAATGCAAACCCGATGATGCACCCTGTTGACAGCCCCACGCGGCAACACCCTGGTTTGTTCCCAGCGCGATAACTCTTGAATGCTCTTCGATGCTTGATTGGCTCATCTTCAGCGCCTGCGCTGGTTGCCATCAGACCATTCGGCGAGGAAGGCACGGCCAGTAGCATGCAACAGGGCTATTCTGGGGTTCTTGGCAACATAACGCGCGAGGATCACGCGAATGACCCAGCAACCGGCTTCCGATGCGTTGGTGGTAGGTGGCGGCTTGGCCGGCATCGTCACCGCGCTGGAATTGCTACGCGCTGGTCGGCGCGTGACCTTGGTCGACCGTGACACGCCCGAACGATTAGGCGGATTGGCGCTATGGGCCTTCGGTGGCATGACCCTGGTCGGCACACCCTTGCAGGCAGCGATGAAGATTGTCGATTCGCCTGAGCGCGCCCTGCGCGACTGGCTCCGCTTCGGCGAAGTGGATCCCAAAGACCATCACTCGCGGGCCTGGGCTCGCTATTACGTCGAACATTCCTGCTCCGAGGTACACGACTGGTTGAAGAGCGAATGCATCACGTTCATGCCAGCGGTGAATTGGGTCGAGCGCGGACTGAATGGCGATGGCAACAGCGTGCCGCGCTATCACGTGGTTTGGGGCACTTCACGCGAATTGGTTCGCACCTTGGTGGCGGCGTTGTACAGAGCCAACAGCGACGATCGTTTAACCGTGTTGCTCGGTCATCGTGTAGATCAATTGCAATGCCAAGACGGCAAAATTTGCGGGGCGTTGGTGGTAAACGAAGCGACGGACGAAACCATCGCTCTAGGTGCCGAGGTCGTCGTGTTGGCGACCGGCGGCATCAACGGCAGTCACCAACAGTGCCGGGCCAACTGGCCGGAACAACGCCCGCAACCGGCTACGATGTTGAATGGCGCACATCCTCATGCCGACGGCAAACTGCATCACCACGTGGCCGAACGGTTCGGC
>JBBQTY010000126.1:0-11825 GCA_038234445.1 Lysobacterales bacterium | reverse complement strand
AAAAGCGAAACTTCCGATCATGGATTGACATGCTTACCACGAGTGCAGGTTTCTCAATCTCTGCTTCCCCTCGTGACAGCGAGCAAATGAGCGCAGCATCTACACCGTTCGATAATGATCCGTCATCGGATAGCGCTTCGCATACATCGAGAATATCAGCGCGGCAAGTAGTGCAAACCCGGCAAAGAAAAACATCATGAAGGCGTTTTCGCTAAGGCCAGTATCGGCAATGCGGGCACTGACCGCGTCGTTGCGCACGGCGGCGTTGGTGAGCAGCACCCAGAGGTTGCCGAAGGTCACCGAGAGCAACCAGAAACTCATGATCGTGCCCTTCATCGATGGTGGTGCCTGGCTGTAAGCGAATTCGAGGCCGGTGGCTGATACCAGCACTTCGCCCAGCGTGAGCAGCACATAAGGCAGAATTTGCCAGGCCAGCGACATCGGGCTGCCGCCATCGATACCGAGCTGGATCAAGCCCGCGGCGATCCAGGCCATGCCGGAAAAAGCGATACCGAAACCCATGCGCCGCAGCGCCGTGACTTCGACGCCCAGACGACGCAAGAACGGATACAGCACCAAATTGTTGAACGGGATCAGCAGCATCACGAGCAACGGATTCAGTGCCTGCATCTGTGCCGGTTGCTTGACCAGCCAGCTTGGCCACCACCAGGATTCGTGCGGAATCACCATCGCATTGCCTTGCAGGATCCAGGTCGAGGCTTTCTGATCAAACAACGACCAGAACGGCGTGACCAGGGCAAAGATGATGAGGATGCGCAGCACCGCGCGGACGCCATCGATAGCTGAATCGGGATGTACGCCGCGCGCACGATCAAGTTGCAATGAAGTACCCATTCCGCCAAACAGGATGAATACGCCGAGGGCGAGGCAGAAGGTGATGACGAAGCTGAAATGTTCGGGCCACCAAGCCGGTGAAATCCCCCACGCGACAAACAGGCCGACCGCGGCGATGGCGCCAAATGCGGCGAGGACGAGTCCGTTGCGCCCACTACCCGGTGCAAGCAGCGCACTGCGCGCCACATTGATCAGCGAATCCGGATTGGAAGTGGTTGGCGGCACATGCACGAACTTCTTGCGGCCACTCCAGAAGATCACCGTGGCAATGAACATGAGGATGCCCGGAATACCGAAGGCCCACGCCGGTCCCCACGAGGTGAGGAAGATCGGCATCAGCAAGGATGCGAAGAACGAGCCGAAATTGATCGTCCAGTAGAATGCGTCGTAGACGACTTTTGCCGCGGCCTTGTTGCGCTGGTCGAACTGATCGCCGACGAATGCCGATACCAATGGTTTGATGCCGCCCGAGCCGAGGGCGATCAGGAACAGGCCCGTATAGAAACCCACGCGGTTGTCTACGAAAAGAGCGAGACAGCCCTGGCCGATGCAGTAAAGCAGGGACAGCCAGAGCACGGTGCTGTACTTGCCGAAGAAGCGATCGGAGATCCAGCCGCCTAGCAGCGGAAAGAAATACACGCCGATGACAAAGGTGTGAAAAACATCCTTGGCGATGCCCGCGCGCTCGGCGACCGGAGCGTAGAGCAGCAAGGTCGTGATCAGGAACGGCGTGAGAATGTTGCGCATGCCGTAGAAGCTGAAGCGCTCGCAGGCCTCGTTGCCGATGATGTAGGGAATCTGGCGCGGCATGCGCGCGGCGTCTTGTTCGTCGTTCTCGGGCTTCGCGGAAATCGTTGTCATCGTGGGTTCTGCATCGGTCGATTTGCGGGCTACTATGCACGCTGCGGCGCGCAGCGGGAACCTTGGGAAACCATCGGTCTTGCGACGCGAGGATCATTTCCCTCACCGTCATCCTAGTATTCGGCGGGATGACGAGCGAAAGAGGATTCAGCATGAGTCGTGCTTCCGCGACCGCGCATCAACAAATCAGATCGCCGACGGATCGGCACCACACGGGGAGACGTCCATGAGTGCTATCGCTGAACCCGCTCCGCAGCTGACCCTGCGTGCGATCCTGTTGTCTGTCGTGTTGGTCGTGATTCTCGCCGCTGCGAACACCTACCTCGGCCTGTTTGCCGGCATGACGATCGCCTCGGCGATTCCGGCGGCGGTCGTCTCGATGGCCGTGCTGCGCTTGCTCGGCGGTGGCGGCATTCTTGAAAACAATATCGTGCAGACCGGTGCGTCGGCAGGGTCTTCGATTGCATCGGGTGTTATCTTCACGATCCCGGCGCTGGTGATTCTCGGCTACTGGAAAGAATTCGAATACCAATGGGTGTTCGCAATTGCCGGTCTCGGTGGTCTGCTCGGCGTGATCTTCTCGGTACCGTTGCGGCGGTCCCTGATCGTGGATCAGGGTCTCGCATTTCCTGAAGGCAAGGCGGCGGCTGAAGTCTTGAAGACCGGCGAGAATCCCGGCCAAGGCATCAAGACGCTCGGCATTGCGGCCCTGCTCGGCGGATTCGCCAAGATCGGAGCGGCGAGCGGCCTGCGCCTGTTCCCGGATACCGCCGCAAGCGCGGCCTGGGTCGGCAAGAGTATTGCGTACATGGGAACGAATCTTTCCGCGGCGCTGCTCGGCGTTGGTTACATCGTCGGCCTCAACATTGGCATCGTCGTGTTGCTCGGTGCGGTGATCGGCTGGAATATCGCGATTCCGATTTACAGCACGTTCTTCCTCGATACCGATCCGGTGCTTGCGGCGAAGGTTCTCTCGGCCAGCGCCGAGGACGCGGCCGGCATGATCTGGTCGGCACAGATCCGCTATCTCGGCGTCGGCGCGATGTTGATTGGCGGCATCTGGACCCTGATCTCGCTGCGCAAATCGCTGTTCTCCGGAATCAAGAGCGGCTTCGATGCCACGCGCTCAGGCGTCACCACGGTCGTCGCGCATACCGAGAAAGACATCCCGATGAAGTACATCGCAATCGGCCTCGTCGTCTTCACCCTGCCTCTGCTGTGGCTTTACCAGAGCATCGTGCATCAATGGACTGCAAGTATTCCAATGACGCTCATCATGATCGTCGCGGGTTTCCTGTTCGTCTCGGTCTCAGCCTACATGGCCGGGCTGGTGGGCTCATCGAACAATCCGGTATCGGGCATCACGATCTCGACGATCCTGTTTGCGGCACTCATACTCGTCGTACTGCTTGGTCGTGACTCGTCGATCGGCGCGGTCGCGGCGATCATGATCGGTGCGGTGGTCTGTTGCGCAGCCTGCATTGGAGGTGACAATCTGCAGGATCTCAAATGCGGTCATATCGTCGGTGCGACACCGTGGAAGCAGCAGCTTATGCTCGCGATTGGCGCGGTTTCTTCGGCCTTGATCATGGCGCCGGTCTTGAACCTGCTGCTGCATGCCTACGGCATTGGTGCGGTGACCACCGAGCATCCGCATCCACTGCTTGCTCCACAAGCAAACCTGATGGCCTCGGTAGCCAAGGGCATCTTTGGTGGCGAGCTGCCGTGGACAACGATTGGCATCGGCGCCGGCATCGGTGCGGTCATCATTGCCGTCGATTCGTGGCTGCAGGCAGCGGGCAAGACCTTCCGTGTCCCGGTACTCGCCTGTGCGATTGGCATCTACCTGCCGATCGAACTGATGGTGCCGATCTTCCTCGGCGGTCTGCTCGCCTACATCGTCGAGCGCAAAATGGGCGGCGCAAAGAACGATGAGGAACACGGCAAGATTCATCGCAACGGCATGCTGTTCTCGGCCGGCCTGATTACCGGCGAAGCATTGATGGGCATCTTCATCGCGATCCCGATCGTCGTCACCGGCCGCGCCGATGTGCTCGCGCTGCCCGAGAACATGCAGTTCGGTGGTTGGCTCGGCTTGCTACTTTTGAGCTTTATCGCGTGGCTGCTCTATCGCTATGCGACCAAGCCGGAACCGAAGCCAATCTGATCGCTTGAAAAACGCTGGTCGCAACCACTCCGTGTGGTTCGACTTGCGGGGGATTGCGTGGCAATCCTGGCGTATCTGTATCTCTGAAACTTGGGATGCACGACGCCCGCGAATTCAGTCTCGTATGCCGAAAGTAACGGGTCACGATGGATCCGGGCAGCGCTTAAACCATCTATGCAAACGCGGCATCGAACGATCGATATCCCAACGCGAGATCGCGCCATGAACGTCCGCCCACTGGTCAGCCTGACCGCGCTTGCGCTCGCATTGAGCCTGAGCCCAGCCATTGCGAAGATCAATATCGATAGTGATCACTGCGATGTCGACAGCAATTATTCGACCCGTTTTGATGCACGACAGATTACCTTCACCAACGACACGTCGCGCCGTGTCGTGCGCTTGCTGCCCGGCGGCGTGATCGAAGTCGACGGAAACGCGTTGGCGCTCAATGCCGAGGATAGGGCGCATGCGGTCGACCTGGATCATGCGATTCGTGCCATTGTTCCGGAAGCAAAAAAGTTGGCCGTCGACGCCGTGGCGATCGCCTTCGAAGCGGTAGGTCATGTTTCGACCGCATTTGCGAGCAATGCGCACGAGGCCCGCCTGAGCGCCGAACGTATCGCGCGAACAGCCGAGGAGCTCAAATACTCGATCAATGCGCGCGACGATTGGGGTCCGAAATCGGAACATGAAATCAGTCAGTTGATCGAGGGCTCGGTTGGATCCCTGATTGGCGAAATGGTCGGCAACATCACCGCTCAGGCCATCAAGGTGGCCTTGAGCGGCGACGAGGCGGCGGTCGCCGAGCTCGAGGCGCGTGCCGGTTCGATCGAGAAGAACGTCGAGAAAGCGGTCGGAGGTCATGCGAAGGAACTCGAAGCGCGTGCCGATGACTTGTGCAGACGGGCTCATGATCTCGACCGCATCGAATCGCAGATCAGCGCGCGCTTGCCAGATGGATCGTCACTCGACTTGATTCAGGTCACGCGCTGAGAGGAATTCCGCTCAAGTAGAGGCAATCTTGCGCGAGCGCCACTCGGCCTCGCGCGCGGGTTTTGCCCACGCCTTGTAGAGTTCAATGAAGGTATCAACAACGTCTTGGCGACGCGGATGTGACGGAGCAAAGCCTTCGGCGCGGGTGAAGATATCCCACGCTTCGGTGAGTTCCGCTTCTGCTTCCGGATATTTCTTTTCGGCAACGAGAACCGTCGCCAGTTCGCGATGCATGATGCCGCGAAATCCGTTGTCAGCCCAGGCAAGGTCGCCGTACTTCACCGCCAATCGACCGTGCGCCTCGGCGGCCTGCAGATCGCCGCTGTCGCGCAGCAATACCGAGAGATTGGATTCGGCGATCACGGTGCTCGGGTTTTTCGGCCCGTAGAGTTTCTGCGCGAGAGCCGCCGCACGCTCGTAGTACGGCCGCGCCTCCTCGTTTCGCCCCTGTTGGCGGATCGCGCCGCCGAGGTTGCTGATCAGGCGCAGCGTGACCGGATGATCCTTGCCGAACAGGCGCTCGATGATCGGAACCTCAGGCGCAAGCAGCTTCTCGGCATCGGCGAAACGCTTTTGTTCGAGTGCGACAATAGCCAAACCGTTGACGGCGCCAAAGGTCTTGGAATGCTCCTCGCCGTAGCGCGTGCGGTAGCGACCCAGCGATTCTTCGAGCAAGGCTCGTGCTTCGTCGAGGTGATTGGTATCGATATCGACATTGATCAGATCGTCCATCGTGGTAAGCACATCATCGCTATCGTCGCCGAATGATTTGCGTTGCAAGGCAAGTACGCGATGGAAGCGCTCAAGCGCGATATCAGTCTTGCCGGCAGAGGCTTCGAGACCGGCAAGCGTCGACTCGACGCTTAGCCGATCCTGCGCGCCCGCCGGCAACGATTCAACATCGGCAAACGCCGCCTCGGCGGCAACCAGCGCGTCGGCCAATCGGCCTTGGTTGAAGATGTTGACGGCCGCCCTTGCCTCCAGTCGCGCGATCTTGCCGCGTGGCAGTTTGGCCGCGCGCGCCGCGTCGACGGCACCGGCAAAATGGGTCTGCGCCAGATCGTAATCGCCAAGCGATGCATAGCTGCCGGCGATCGTGCGCTCGATTTCCGAACGAGCCTCGGGCTGATCTGCAAGCTCGATGCCGATACGTCTTGCTGCCGAGTCGAGGATCGCGTGTATCAGTTGATTGTCCATGCCGCGCGCACGATCAGGGTCAATGCCGGCCAGCATCGTGCGCACGAACTCGGCAACACGATCTGCCTTGACCGCTTCGGCCTTGGCGACCAGCGCCGACTCGCGCGCCTCGCGCAGACCGTGCACGGCGACTCCGGCACCAACCAGCAGTGCCGCCAGCATCAAGCTTGCCGCCGCGATTCCGAAACGATGACGCGAAATGAACGAGCGCGCGCGATAAAATCGCGACGCGGGCATTGCTGCCACTGGGCGGCGCTCGCGGTAACGTTCGAGATCTTCGGCGAGCGCAGCGGCGGAGTCATAACGGTCGGCACGCTCAGTGGCCAGCGCCTTGCGCAGGATGGCGCGCAACTCGGCGGGCAGGATCCGCGCCGCGACAAACAGCGCGTCGGCGTCAACTCTCGTATCGAGCTGATCCGCGCCGCTGGCCAGCGCCGTGAGCAGGGTTTCATGGGGCGCGCGCGTCGAATGATGCACCTCGGCGGTCAGCGTATTCGCATCGGCGCCGGTGAGGATTTCGCACAGCATCACGCCGAGCGAATACACATCGCTGCGCGTATCGATATCACGATGACGCCGATCGGCCTGTTCCGGACTCATGTAGATCGCCGTGCCAGCCCGGCTTGCATGTGCATTTTCTACTTTTGTTCCATCAGCAGAAATTCTGCCGCCGATGGCGATGCCGAAATCGATGATCTTCGGCATTGGTGTGCCGTCCACATCACTGACGAGGACATTCTCGGGTTTCAGATCGCGATGGATCACGCCCTTCTGATGCGCGTGCTGGACGCCCTGGCAGATGCGAATGAACAGGGCAATACGCTGATCGCGCGACAGCGACTGTGAACGGCAATAGTGGGAGACCGCTGCGCCCTCGACATATTCCATCGCGATATAGGCGTGACCCTCGTCAGTCGTGCCGGCATCGAAGATCTGCGCAATCGCCGGATGTTGCATCTGCGCGAGCGCCTGGCGTTCAACCTCGAACCAGGCCAGTGCGAGCGGACTCGCGATTTGTGCACGAATCAACTTGAGCGCGACATCGCGATGCACCGGCGCGGTCTGTTCGGCCAGATAGACCTGACCCATGCCACCTTCGCCAAGTGCCCGTCGAATCCTGTAGGCACCCAGTCGTGTGCCGGGCGCGAGCGTGACGCCGTCCGCATTGCCGAGCGGCGCGCCTTCGAGTTCAGTTGCGGCGGTGGCCGATGGATCGGTATCGTGATTCATATGCTGATGGCTCGAAGATTCGGGAGGGGGCAAGCTCAGCAAGGAGTTTCTGTGGGAAGCGGCTTCAGCCGCGATGCTCTCAATGGAAAGTTGATTTCAAGAAAAAGCATCGCGGCTAAAGCCGCTTCCCACAGGTTGCTCGTTTCGAGTCCCGAGCATCTTGTTGGATCACCATACCCCGATATTGGGCATCGACAACCACGGCTCGCTTGGTGCCAACGCATCGCCCTTCTGCAGCAACTCGATCGAGATCAAATCGGGTGAGCGGACGAAGGCCATGTGGCCGTCGCGCGGTGGACGGTTGATCGTTACCCCGGCATCCATCAGGCGCTGGCAGGTCGCGTAAATGTCATCGACGGCAAATGCGAGATGGCCGAAGTTGCGGCCGCTGCCGTAGTCCTCGGTATCCCAGTTCCAGGTCAGTTCGATCTGGCCGCGTGATTCATCGCCCGGCGCGGCGAGAAAGATCAGGGTGAAACGACCTTTCTCATAGTCGCGACGCGAGAGCTCGACGAGCCCGAGTTGCTTGCAGTAGAACTCGAGCGAGGTATCAAGATTCTTGACCCTGACCATGCTGTGCAGAAATTTCATTGGCGTCTCCGGTGTCCATTGTGGCGAGCGCGTGATTCAAGACCACTCGCTCAAACTTTCGATCTCATACAGCTGCTTCCACGAGGCTCGCGCCTTGATGCGTTGCGCGAGTGCGTCGAGCGCCGGCCAGCGATCGGCCGGTTTCGGCATATTGCGCGACCAGCGCATCAGCATCGTCGCGTACAGATCGAGCAGACTGAATTCCGCGCCAAGCATGTACGGCCCGTTTGCGGCAAGGTGTGTATCGATGCGATCCCACGCCGCCTCGATTCGCCGCCGCGCAAAGTCGCGCATTGCATCGGCCTGGTCGTCCGGTCCGAAATCGGTCGGATAGAACCATTGGCGAAACCCCGGTTGCAGGGTGTTGGCGAGATGCAGGGTCCACTGCAGATAATTTGCGCGTTGCGCAGATCCCGGCATTGGCGCGAGACCCTTGTCGGCATGACGCTCGCCAAGCAGCAACATCAAGGCCGCGCATTCGTAGACAGGCGCGCCGTCGACAATCAAGGTCGGCACCACGCCATTCGGATTCAGACGCAGATACTCGGGATCCTTTTGCGCCTTCGAATCAAAATCAATCAGACGCAACTCGTGCGCCGCATCGAGCTCAAGCAAGGCGAGATGAACCACCATGCTCGCGGTGCCGGGAGAGTAGTAGAGGGTGTACATGGGGGGATTCCTTGGAGATTCCTGCGTGCAGGATACCTGAGGGGTGGAATCCGGGATTGGGGATTCGAGATTCGAGATTCGAATAAGCGCGAGTTCACGCAATCCCGCTGTTACGAATCCCGAATCCCGAATTTCGAATCCCTCTTGTTAGCCCCCCTTCGCCGCCCGCGACTTCAGCCACGCTGCGTATTCATCCAGATCGCCCTTGAACTCTTCGACCTTGCCGTCGGCGACGCGCCAGAAGGTTTCGCAGACGAGACCGATCAGGTGGCGATCGTGCGAGACCATGACGATGGCGCCCGGGAAGATGCTCAGCGCTTCTGCGAGGGCTTCGCGCATTTCGAGATCGAGATGGTTGGTCGGCTCATCGAGCAGGAGCACATTCGGTTTGCGCCAGGCGATCAGGGCGAGGGCCAGACGTGCGCGTTCTCCGCCCGAGAAGCCGTCGACGTTCTCGAACGCGCGATTGCCGGCGAAGTTCCAGCGACCGAGGAAATCGCGGAATTCCTGCAGGCTCGAATTCGGCGCGATATCGCGCAGATGTTCGATCGGCGACTGGCCTTCGTGCAGTGACTCGACCGTGTGCTGGGCGAAGTAGCCGAGTTCCATATCCGGATGCACGCTGCGTTCGCCATCGAGAATCGGCAACTCACCGACCAGGGTCTTGACCAGGGTCGACTTGCCCGCGCCATTCGGACCGAGCAGGCCGATGCGATCTCCGGCTTCAAGGCCGAAGCCGACCTTGCTGAGGATTTTGAGATCGCCGTAACCGGCGTCGACCTTGTTGAGCCGGGTCAGTGAGTTCGGCAGCTTGACCGGATCGGCGAAGGTGATGCGGATCTCGCGCTCGGCGCGCACCGCTTCGGTGCCGGCCAGCTTGGCCAGGCGCTTGACCCGCGATTGCGCCTGTTTTGCTTTCGCTGCCGAAGCTTTGAAGCGGTCGATGAACGACTGCAGGTGGGCGCGCTCGGTCTGTTCCTTCTCGAAGGCGATCTGCTGCTGGCGCAACTGCTCGGAACGCTGGCGCTCGAAACTTGTGTAATCGCCGGTGTAGAGTTTGGCCGTGCCGTCATGCAGATGTAGCATGTGCGTGCCAACGCCATCGAGGAACTCGCGGTCATGCGAGATCATCATGAGCATGCCCGGATACTTGAGCAGCCATTGCTCTAGCCAGAGCACCGCATCAAGATCAAGATGGTTGGTCGGCTCATCGAGCAGAAGCAGATCGCTCGGCATCATCAGCGCATGGGCGAGATTCAGGCGCACGCGCCAGCCGCCGGAAAATTCCGAGACCGCGCGTTGATGGGTATCGGACGGAAATCCGAGACCGTGCAGCAACTTGCCGGCGCGCGCCTGGGCGTCATAGCCGTTGATCTCGGCCATCCTCTGATGGGCGACGGCGACCGCATCCCAATCTTCGGCGGCCATCGCGGCTTCTTCGGCCATCAGCACCGCATGCACTTCGGTATCGCCCGAGACGACGAAATCGATCGCGGCGTCGGGCAGCGAGGGTGTTTCCTGGGCAACGCTCGCGATGCGCAGCTTCGGCGACTTTTCGAGATCACCCGAGTCGGCCTCGACCTCGCCAAGAATTGCCGCGAACATGCTCGTCTTGCCACACCCATTTCGGCCAACGACGCCGACGCGCCAGCCGGCGTGCAGGGCGATATCGACTTTGGACAGGAGCAGGCGTTCGCCGCGCCGCAGGGCGAAATTGCGAAAGGAAATCATGGATGGTGTTCCGGAGTTGACTGGGAGCGGCATCGGATCGAGCAATGCAGGCCGCAATTCAGCCGCATATTGTAGCGCAAGCCCGATCCGGTATCAGCCCGGGCACTTGGGTGCCCGAACCTGATGGCGGATTCCGCATGCGCATCTGATACTGCGCAACGCCATGTGCATCGGAGCGCCATCATGAAATTTGCCACTGCCGTCGTCGCAACAACCGTTTTAAGCCTTTTTGGTCCCGCGGCCTGTGCCGCTTCCGAGGCGGGTCAAGCCGCCTGGTTGAGCGCCTTGATTGCGCAATTCAAGGCAGAGCCGGTAGCCAATCCACCGCATCGCATCCAGAGCTACCGCTATCGCGATCAGACGGTCTACTACGTGCCGCCCAGTTGCTGTGATCAGCCCAGTACCCTTTACGATGCAAAAGGCGAGGTCATCTGCGCGCCCGATGGCGGCATGACCGGTCGCGGTGATGGCCGCTGCGCCGATTTTTACCAACAACGTAGCGACGAATTGCTGGTCTGGAGCGACCCGCGCAAGCGCTGATCGACTGCAACACGCGCAAAAGGCTCACCAGCGGTTGGCGTAATCGCCCATCGAGGCGACAATGGCTGTTCGCGATTCGCATCGACCTCAAGCCCGGAGCAGTTAGATGGCCAGCCATGAAGTGAAAGTCCCCGATATCGGCAACTACACCGGCATCCCGGTCATCGAAGTGCTGGTAAAGCCAGGTGATACGGTGAGCAAGGATCAGGGACTGGTCACGCTGGAATCGGACAAGGCGACGATGGAAGTGCCCTCGTCGGTGGCCGGCGTGGTCAAGGAGCTCAGGGTCAAACTTGGCGACGAGATTTCCGAAGGCATGGTCGTGGCAATCATCGAGGCCGATGCCGCCGGCGATTCGGCTGCGAAGAAGGAAGGGGCAAAGAAGCCTGATGCGACGGAGAAACCGGCAAAAGCCGAACCCGTTGCCGCCCCTGCAACTGATACAAAGAAGGCGTCGATCGATACGAGCAATCCGATGCGCCTGAGCGAGATCGAAAGCGCCGCGCTCGCGCCCGACATCGATCCTGAAGTGGCCGGCCCACAGTCGCCTCCGGTCGCATTTGGCGCCGATACCGTAATGCCCGACAAGGTGCCGCATGCCAGCCCGGCGGTGCGTCTGTTCGCGCGCGAACTCGGCGTTGATCTGCTCAAGATCAGCGGCAGCGAGCGCAAGGGTCGCATCACGCGTGAAGATGTGCAGAATTTCGTCAAGCAAGCGCTGGCTGGTGGTGGTGCCGCGCGCGCGACTTCGGGTGGCGGTGGCGGACTCGATCTGCTGCCGTGGCCGAAGATCGACTTCGCCAAGTTCGGCGAGATCGAATCCAAGCCGCTGTCGAAGATCAAGAAAATCTCGGGCGCCAACCTCGCGCGCAACTGGGTCATGATTCCGCACGTCACCCAGTTCGACGATGCCGATATCACCGATCTCGAAGGCTTGCGCGTCAGCCTCAACAAGGAGAACGAGAAGGCCGGCATCAAGCTGACCATGCTC
>JBBQTY010000125.1:0-11897 GCA_038234445.1 Lysobacterales bacterium | reverse complement strand
TGCAGCGCGTCTTGATCAACCATACGCCTGCGTACAGACTCGGAGCCGAACCCATCATCGCTGGGGAACTGCTTGGCCGGCTGGGGAAGAGCCGCCACGCAGCGCGATAGCGGGATCAAAGCGGCCTCGTCGTTCGAGGCCAGACCCTGTCGTCCAACAATGCCTTTGTGGGAGGTAATGCCGTGAATCGCAATCAACTCGCGCTATCGTTGCTCGCTTTGTTTATTTCTGCACCTTCAATCGCCGGGGAACTTGCCGCCGATGTGACGCCGTTCGCCAAGCAGCTTTCAGGACCTGCTTCCGAGATCGCCAGCATGCGCGCACCTTCTCCGGTGGACGCGACCATCCATTCCCACAGTGCCTTGCTGCCCGTCCATTTCAGCGCAGCCGCAGCCGGTGAGCGCAGTTGGCAAGCCACGCTGCCAGTTGAGAGCGGCAAGCTGCGCTTCGTCGTATTCGAGCCGGCAGAATCAAATTGGCAAGTCGATCTGATCAGCGCGAGCGGTCGCGAAGTCTCCGCGGCATCACAGGCGTCGCGCGTTTTGGACACTGACTTCGGTATCGAGCAGGCCCGTGTCCCGGCGATGCGTTATGACTACGACAACCTCAAGGGCGACAGCTGGACGCTAAAGCTCAATAGCTCCGCTGGCACAAAGGATGGCTATGTACTGATCGAAGGCGACAAAGCCACTGAGCTCGCCTCGTGGCAGACCGACACGCGCCAACTGGTCGGTCAGCGCCTTGGACTCACCGCTTTACTGACTACATCGCTCAAAGACAGCGTAAGCGTCGGTATCACGGCCGGGCGAATCAACCAGGCGGCCATCCACGTCACCGCTCCGGATCACTCGGTCGCTGACTATCCGATGTTCGACGATGGTCGACACAACGACGGCGCGGCCGGTGATGGCCTGTTCGCGGGCGACTTCCCGGCTGCCATGGCAGGCAACTACGTGGCCCAAGTCGAGGCGCGCGGCGTCAATCAGGGAGGCAAGGCTTTCGCACGTACCGCTGAACACCTGCTGCCCGTGGTCGACGCAACTCTTGACCTGAGCGAAAGTCGCGCAATGGCCGTGACCAGCGAAAGCGATGCGGGTCGCCTGACGATCCGTGTTCCGGTAAAGGCACGTGCAACGGGGCAGCACTATCGGGCCATTGGCGAGATCTGGGGTCGAAATGCGCGTGGCACGCCGGTCGCCATCGCCTGGCTCGGTGGCATGGTCACCCCCAAGAACGGAACACTCGATCTCGGTTTCGATGAACGCTGGATCGCGCTGGCCGCCGCCAAGGGACCCTACGAGATCCGCAACCTGCGCATCGAGGAACCCGATAGCTACATCACGGTGGCCTCCGCGGAGCGTCTATCGCTCGATGTGCCGACCTTGCGCACACTCGCAAAACCCGCCGACATCGTCATTGACGAGCGCATGACGATGGGACCGCGCCCCGATCTCGGTCGTGCGGTCCAAGGCACAGGCTCGCAACTGCTGCTGGTTCATGGCTACTGCTCCGGGGGCGTCTGGCCGGCATCGCAGTTCAGCAACGCCTCGACCTTCCTTGATGTCAACCAGAGTCGCAGCAACGATCAGTTCGCCCAGCGCATCCGTGACTTCGGCGCCACGTGGAATTCATTCGGCACGGTTTCGCACAGCCAGGGCGGCATGGCCACACTTCATCTTTATACCTACTACTGGAGTGGACTCGACAATGCGAGCGGCAGTCGACTTTTGCAGTCGGTGGGTACGCCGTACAAGGGCACCAATCTGGCCGGCATTCTTGCCACCCTCGGCAGCTGGTTTGGGGTCGGTTGCGGTACCAACAACGACCTCACCTACAGTGGTGCTTCCGCGTGGCTGGCCGGCATCCCGACTTCAACACGTGCCAAGGTAAACTACTATACAACTTCGTTCAAATTCACTCATTGGTGGGTCAACGACTACTGTCAGTTCGCCACCGATCTTGTCCTCGCTGATCCGGAAGACGGCACTACCGAACAGGTCAATGGACAGCTCGCTGGCGGCATCAATCGAGGTCATACGATCGGCGAATGCCACACCAGCGGCATGCGCGATCCCGCGCAATATCTCGATTCAACTCGCAATGCGACGATGAACAGCAACGCGGCGCGTTGAGCGAGAAACCACGAGGCGCAGCAAACGCTGCGCCTCGGCGGTTCGCCCCGGTTTAGGTGGCACTGATGTGATTGTGACAACCGTGCGATCCTGTCATTCATGCGGCACATGCCAAGGTGCAAGTCCAACGGCTGAACTTGATGCTTTCGCTGCCGGTCAAAGCGGCCAGCGATCGCTCCCGGGATCGCCGGACTGGATGAATCAGGACATGAACATGAAACTGCACCTGCTCGCTTCGATGATCGCCTTGGCTGCTACTGGCGCAATTGCGCAAACGCCGGACACGCCTCCCCTTAACCTCGCAGTTCCATCGAGCACCGCCGATCCGTCCTATGCTGCCGATCCTCCGGGCACGTACTATGGCGATGTGGATGGTGCGCAGCGAGACGACAATGGCGTGCAGATGTCCGGGGCCTTGAGCACCACGATTGGCTACACCAAGGGATACGGCACAGGCATCTCGAATTCGGCAGACCTCAAATTGCTCAAGCAAACCGACGATGGCAAGACGTTTTCCTTGCAGCTCCACGTGACCGAAGGTGACGCCTTGCCGTATCAGGGTCGCTACTACCGGCGCGGCTGGTAGCCGTCACGGCACCATCCACGCGGGAACATGACCGTTCCTGTTGAGTCTTTTACTCCGCCACGCGCTCGAATGTTGTTGATTGTCCGCCCTGCTGCATCGTCAGCGAGGGCGCTGGGCCGTCACCGGGCGGGACGTTCAAGGTCGCATCGAACTCCTTGAGGAATAGCTGGGTCGCAGATTCCGCCAACAGCTCGAACGGCGGTTGCCCGCCCATTTGCGCCGTCATACCGGCACCAGTCATGGCAATTGTCAGCTTTTCGCCGTCATGCGCGTAGCTGCCCGCGATGCGTTTCATCGTCGCTTCGGGCAATGTCACCGAGACGCGCTCTGGCGGTAACGGCTCGTCGGACCGCGCAACCCGGTCACCCTTGCCTTCGTCATTCTCAACGAAGCGCATCGCGACAACCTTGCCTTTGCGATTGCGCTCGAACTCTACGCGGGAAAGCCCTTCCTCGAAGGCGAAGTTGTCCATGGCGAATGGAATCAGCACGGATAGCGAACCACCCGTGCGATGCGAAGTCAGCTGGGCGTCGGCGACACGCAAGACACGCACCGAATCCTTGTTGATCCGGTAGACGCCTTCGTATCCCTTGAGTGTGTCGGCATCAATCTGGATGGCCTTGTGATCCGGATACGGCTTGCCGAGCGCATACGCGGCGAGTCGTGATCCAAGTTCAGACGAATCGATCATGCCCTTCTTGCCACTGTCGTAATTCTCGAGCACGGCAACCGTAGTCGCACTCTCGGGTAGATAAAACAGTACGGTGTTGAAACCGAAAATGCCGCCGCCGTGCTTGAGCACCTCCTTGCCGCGCAGTGTGGTGTGCTCGATGCCGAATCCGTATTTCTTGTCCACAGCCTTGCCGATCGGCGTGATCATCGCCCGATAGCTTTTCTTCGAGAGCACCGTGCCGCCGTGCAGCGCACGGTTCCAGCGCAGCAGATCGTCAACCGACGACACCAACGAACCTGCCGCGTGCGGCTGCGTCATGCTGGCGTAGTGGGCGACCGCCCAGTGATCATCCGCGAGTGTGTAGCCGCCGACGTGACCGGGAATCACCGCCTTGCTCTCATCGCCATAACCCGTGTGTGCCAGCTTCAGCGGTTTGAAGAAGGTCTGATCCAGATAGTCGTACCACGGCATGCCGCTGGCCGACTCGATCACCGCGCCAACCAGTACGTAGCCGGAATTGTTGTAGTTCCACTCAGCACCGGGCGCGAAATCGGCTTTCTCATCCTTGAAGCTGTCGATCAATTCCTTCGTCGTCATGTCCTTCTGGATCAACGAATCCATGCGCCCCGGAACGTCGGTGTAACTGCGGATGCCCGAAGTGTGGTTGAGCAACATGCGTACCGTGACCTTGTCGCCATTCGGATAACCCGGCACGAATTTCGTCAGCGGATCATCGAGCGACACCTTGCCTTGCTCGATCAGCTTCATCACCCCGGCCGCGGCAAACTGCTTGGTGACCGACCCCAGCCGGAACACCTGATCCGGCGACAGCGCGACTCCGAGTTCAAGACTCGCCGAACCCCGCGCACCGCGATAGATGATCTCGTCGCCGCGCGCGATCAACACCGCCGCGCCGGGACTATCCGCCGCAAAATGTTCGCTCAACAGCGTATCGGCGTAGTGGGTGATCGCCTCCTTGTCAGGTGGTGCCGCGACAACCGAAGCGGAAACAGCGACAAGTGCAATCAGTACGCCGCGCATCAGATTCATGGGAGAGCCTCGAAGGGGTTTGCGCGAGTCTGACACCCACTTCATCCCATCCACAACACGGCCGTCTAGTGATGCAACAATCCACGGAGGATATCGTGCCGAACTCGAAATGCTGCCCCACCCGATTTTAATGCCGATAGGCGCCACGTTAGACCACAATTCCCTCTTTCTCGTCATCCCGGCCTTCGCCGCGATGACGGACGTAGTGAAGATTTCGGTGAAGTATTCGAATCGGGAAACGTGTGGGGGCTTCCGGCAGATTCGGATTGTCGCCAATAGCCCTCCGACTGTAGATCCGGCCTTTGAATAGTTTGACTATTGCACAGATGGGGGGCATGAAAAACATGAGGGAAGTTCCACCCACTTCCGTTCGTGGTGAGCCTGTCGAACCATGATCGGAAGTGGCCGGAGCGGGTCGGCAGCATGGAAACACCCTTCCCTTCTACAGGCTCAGGACAGGCTCGGCTCAGAGCCTGCCTTGGACTTGATCCGGGGGCGAACGGTTGAAGGTAGGCTGACTTAATCGCGCAAAATCGTATTATTTGAGTGCCGAATCAATAGCTGCGGCTCATGACCGGCAAATTCGTCGGCCGATCAATGTACTTATGTCGAACCGTCCCAATGACAACGCGCCTCCATTGCCAAGACTCACGCGTCCGTCCTTTTTCAGGGAAAACCGCCATATGAAAAATCAAAAGATTCGTTGGGGCATCCTCGGCGCAGGCCGCATCGCGCATCAGTTCGCGGAGGATTTCACGCATGTCAGCAATGCCGAACTCGTCGCCGTCGCCGCACGCGACGAATCGCGAGCGCAGCAATTCGCCGCGCGCTGGGCTATCCCGAACGCGCACTCGGGTTATAAGTCGCTGTACCAGGCAGCAAACGTCGATGCGATCTACATCGCAACGCCGCACACATTCCACCTCGAACAGACCACCGCCGCATTACGCGCCGGCAAGGCCGTGCTCTGCGAAAAGCCGATCACCGTTTCGGCCGACGAATGCCGGCAATTGATCGACGAAGCCACACGTCAGCAACGCTATCTCGCCGAAGCCATGTGGACTCTGTTCCTGCCAGCGATCCGCAAGGCGCAGGCCTGGGTTGCCGAAGGTCGCATCGGAACGCTCACCCACATCAGCGCCGATTTTGGCTACCCGATGGCGTATTCACCGACCGGGCGCGCCTACGATCCTGCACTCGGCGGCGGTGTGCTGCTCGACATGGGCGTCTATCCAATCACGCTCGGCCTGCAGTTCTTTCCCGATGATCCGCAAGTGATGCATCAAGCCGCGTTATTCGCCGAAAACGGCGTCGACGATCACGTTTGCATGCTCTGGGATTTCGGCACCGCCCATGCAACGCTGGCGACGTCGTTTCGCAGCAAGCTGCCGAACGAGGCGTCCATCATCGGCACGGAAGGCACGATCCGCATTCCCGATTTCTGGCGCGCTCGCGAATGCTCGCTGTTCCATTGCGACGAGCGCATCGATCACTTCTCCGACGGGCGTGCAGGCAGCGGTTTCGAATTTGAAATCCAGGCCGCATCCGAAGACATCGCCGCCGGTCGATTGTCCTCAGCGATTGTGCCGCTGCAAAACAGCTTGCGCGTACAGACCTTCATGGATCGGATTCGGGGCCAGTTTCCCGCGTGCGCCCCGCCACTGGTGCGAAGCTAGTCTCGACACTTGCAGCCATCATCGATGGCTGCTCGAAGATCGCATGACTCGCGACTTGAGAAAGTCTCGCGTCACTCGGAGGGCGCGGATCTCCGCAAACTCGTTACCCCAGTTTTTCGCCCACCGCCGTCCGAAACGTTTTTAGCTGTGCTTTCAAATCAACTCCAAGCCATCTTGCAACTATCTACGATGTTCGCAATCACTCACAACCAACGAATTTTCCGTCCTCCCAGAAAAGGCTGGGATGACGAGGGATGGAATTTGAGTCTGGCGCTTGGCTTCCGGGCCAGACAGGGCAAGTGTCCGCGACTACAATCTCCAATTTATCCCGGACGGCAGTGGGCGAAGGACGGTATGATGAATTCGTGGGATGTGGGGTTTGCGCGTTCAGGGGAGAAGATCAAGGCCGGCATCCGCGTTAATCGGCGTCCCACGATGGCTGGCTTGATTGCGCTGCTCGGCATCTGCGCACTGCATGCATCGCCCGCGCAGGCCGCGGCGAATGAATTCTGGATTGCGCCACCGGATGTAACCGACCTCAACAACCCGCCGGGCGGCGAACCGCTGTACCTCATCGTTGCCAGTGGCGATGCGCCTTCGACCGTCACCGTGGACGTACCGGCGAATGGCTCGTTCACGCCAATCGTCGTCAATATCGCAGCCTTTGACAGCGCCCGCATCGTGCTGACCGCGTTCAAGGCGCAGCTCGAAACGCGACCGACCAATACCATCGCGAACACGGGCTTGCATGTGACCGCCAGCGCACCCGTAACCGCGCGATACGAAGTCGCAAATAACGACAATGCGGATATGTGGATGTTGCAAGGGCCGAACGCAGCGGGACAGGAATTCATCATCCCGCTGCAAAAGCACGCGCCATTCAACAACGAGGCCAGCTTTGCCGCGCCACATCAAGCGTTTGCTTCGTTCGATGCCGTGGGGACCCAGAATGACACGCTCGTCACCATCTATTCGCCCGTACCGATCGATGGCCATCCGGCGCTGCAGCAGTTTTCGCTCACCTTGAACCGTGGGCAAACCTATTCCGCCGCTTACACGGGAAGCAACTGGTCGCTGCCGAGCACCCATCCTTCCGGCGCCGTGCTGATCGCCGACAAACCCGTCGTCGTTTCGATCAAGGACGATTCGATCCACAACCCATCCGGTGGCTGCTACAACCTCGTCGGCGATCAACTGGTGCCGGTCAGTGCGCTCGGTCTTGAGTATGTCGCGATCAAGGGCGCATTGAATAACACCGGCGATGAGAGCGTTGTCCTCGTTGCGACGCAGAACAACACCCAGATCACTATCAACGGTGCAGCCGCGCCGACGATCACCTTGTTTTCCGGTGAGTACTACCGCTACGACATGGATTATCTGAGCGGGTCGGCGGACAACGCCGTCTACCTGCACGCGAGCAAGCCCGTTTATGCAACCCACTACAGCGGCTTCGGCTGCCAGATGGGCATGGCCCTGCTGCCACCGCTCGATCGCGCGGGATCGCGTGCCGTCGACGTGGTGCGCTCCGATGCGCAAACGTTCTATATATTCGTGCTGGTACCGAGCGCAGCGGTCAATGGGTTCTCGATTAGCGGCGCGGGCACAGCAACCATCAATCCCGCCTTGTTTGTCACCGTGCCCGGCACCAGCGGTACCTGGAAGGTCGCACGCATCCCCTACAACACCACCGAGATACCGGTCGACGTACCGTTGCATATCAGCAACTCGATCGATCGATTCATCCTTGGCGTGCTAACCGGAGGAGCTGCATCCGGCGCGAGGTATGGCTATGTTTCCGATTTTCTCGCGCCCACGTCGATGACGCTTTCACTGACGCCCGCGCCTGGCACGCTGCCCGAACCCGGTGGACCGGTGATCTATGCGGTTCACGCGCAGAACGACGGCATCGCGCCAATACAGCTCGATTCGTTGAGCGACAGCCATGTCGGCGATTTGAATGGACAAGGCTGCGTGCTGCCGCAAACGTTAGGCGTAGGCGTCCCCTACGATTGCAGCTTCAGCACCAGTGTTTCCGGCAATGCAGGCGATAGCGTGTCAACCACGGTCATCGCGAACGGAAGCTCGCTGGCGACGCCCGTTTCCGCAATGGCAACGGGCAACATTATCCTCAGCGATGTCTTGCCGACACTCGCCATCGAGCAACACGCGCTGCCTGCGGTCGCGTTGCCGGGCAGTAGCATCATGTTTGTGATCGGTGTCGAAAACACAGGTAGCGCCGAAGCAATCCTGCTGAGCACACTCGCCGATGACGTGAACGGCAATCTCGATGGACAAGGCGATTGCGTGCTTCCGCAAACCATCGCACCCGGCAACACCTACACCTGTGCCTACGCAGCGACAGTCAATGGCGCACTCGGCAGTCAGGTAACCAACACGCTCAGCGCAAGCGCGTCAGACGACGAAGCCAATATCGTCAACGGCCAGGCGACGACCACCGTGACGCTCGATAGCTTGATCTTTGCGGATGGATTCGAGTTGTAGCTTGAGAGCGAAGTCCGAGGCATCAATTCCGATCAGAGGACAAAGGGGAAGAGCGAACAATAGCTCGACCGTCAAAACTAAATCGGACGTGAAGACAAAGAGGAGTGCTCATGGCAACCATCAGTTTCGACAAACTGCTTGAAGCATTCGAGTTCGCGAGCTTCAGCGGAGGCATCGACAGCAGCGCCTATGTGGATCTGGAAACCGGCCACATCTACTGGGTAGCCGAAGAAATGGAAGAATTCGAAGAAGTACCCGACGACATTGAAACATCGGATCGATACCTCATATTGCCGAACAAACGCGATCTTGAGCTAGGCCGCAACCTCGCATTTTCATTCGCCGAGGAATGCCTGCCGAATGAATACGAGAACGTAGTCGATTGCTTCCGCAAGAAAGGCGCCTACCCGCGCTTCAAGGATCTGCTCGATCGGCATGATGCCTTGACTCAGTGGCACGCATTCGAGGCCAAGCAAACAGAAATCGCCTTGCGCGAATGGTGTCAGAAAAACGACATCCTGTTGGCTGATCCTACGCAGGCCTAAGACTTCCACCTTTTCTTTTGGAAGCAGGCACTTAGTTGAATGAAAGTTGTGCAACTGTCCGACAATGATGCAAAGTTGATCGAATTCAGGTCGTCGCTTAAAGGAAGCTTTCGCTATGGAATCGGTCAATGTCCCGCTGACCTCGCTTTCAAGCAAAGGGAACTGGACTCCCGAGCAACTGAAGCTGGCGTTCTATTTCTACTGCCAAACACCCTTTGGCAAGCTTCACAGTAAAAATCCAACGATCATCCAGCTGGCGAAACTCATGTGTTGAACGCCCAGCGCGCTCGCGATGAAGCTGGTCAACTTCGCGAGCCTCGACCCATCGATTACCGCGACAGGTCGCAAGGGTCTAAGCGGCGCATCAAAATTGGACCGGGAAATATGGAGCGAATTTAGCGGGGACTGGGAGCGTCTCACGGCTGAGTGTGAACAACTGAGTCGAAATCTGGCTAAGAGCGACGACGAAGTATTGCCGGTCTTTCCAAACATCGAAGACGAAACTTCCCTTGCTGACTTCAGCGGTGAAACCCGACAAACCTTGGTTCAACAGCGCATCAAGCAAGGATTCTTCCGTCGAGCGGTCCTCAGCAGCTATCGGGATCGATGCTGTATCTCTGGCGTGTCCGACAAGCGCCTACTTGTGGCCAGTCATATCGTTCCGTGGAGCGTGGATAGAGCAAACCGCTTGAATCCAAGCAATGGGCTGTGCCTCTCGGCCATACACGACAAAGCATTCGACAGCTACCTCTTCACGTTGAGCAATGACTGGCGCATTGTGCTTTCCAAGAAACTCAAGACAACGAAGGACAGGTTTCTTCGCGAAGTATTCTGGACTGTCGATGGAAAGGAGATCGAACTACCTGAACGTTTCGCGCCCGACATGGCGCTCATGAAAAACCACCGCGATCACATGTTGGACGCCGCGAACCGAGAGTGAAATGGACTCCAATTACATCAACGAAGATGAATTCTGGAACGAGTGGGAAGTCGTCCAAAGACCGAACGGCGAATTGTTCGATCTCAACGACGTGAAAGATTAGCTAGTCAATTTTGTCTGGACCATTCTTGAGTCTGACGATGATGTCGACGAAAGCTTGTTCGCATCACCGGGACTTCACTTCGTCAATCGAGTGGGCTACGTAATGACTAAGAGGGCCTGGACAAATGGCCAGTCAGACGCTGTTCTTTGTGGCCGCCAATCGAAATAACGCTCATAAGCGCGCCTCTACCGGCCCAAAAGGTTGTTGAGGTGGGTAACAAAAAGACGACCTAACGAGATGCCATTTCGGCCTGCGCTACTGGTGGATAAATCAAAATCAGGCCTACAAGCGTGAGGTGCTTGGCGGATATTTTTGATCGCCCAAGCGCAGGAAGAACGGCGATCGAAATCCCACTTATAGGGTGTTGTAGCTAAAAAGTATCGGATGGGGTGCGATCGAATTGACGTGGTCGACGTTGTTGCTGGGAAGGTGTTGGTCAATGATCAAAAAAGGGGCAAAGGAATTGTCTATTTGAAACGGAAAATTCCTCCGCCCTACTGAAAGCGTTGCCCCAGCAACCTGCGCTTGAATCCAGTTCGGTCGCGAAGTCTCGCTTATTGACCGGCGTGCTTGAGCATAGCCAACAAAGCCTCGGCAGCCGCTTTGGACGACGCCGGATTCTGACCCGTAATTAGGTTGCCGTCGTTGATAACGTGCACGGACCAGTCAGCTTTCTTTTCGTAGTGGGCGCCGTTGGATTTGAGCATGTCCTCGAGCAGGAATGGGACAACGTCGGTTAGCCCGACGGCGGCTTCTTCGCTGTCGGAGAAGCCGGTGACGCGCTTGCCCTTGACCATTGGTGTGCCGTCGGCGTTACGTGTCTTGCTCAAGGCGCCGGGGGCGTGGCAAACCAGTGCGATCGGTTTGCCTGCGGCGTAAGTCGATTCGATCAAGCCAATCGAAGCCTTGTCATTGGCCAGATCCCATAGTGGTCCATGGCCACCGGGATAAAACACGGCATCAAAGGTGTTGTTCGCGACGTCGGCAAGCACGCTTGTCTTCGCAAGCGCAGCGGTGGCTTCGGCGTCTGCGCGAAAGCGGCGGGTGGCATCGGTCTGTGCATCGGGCTCGTCGCTCTTCGGATCGAGCGGCGGCTGACCGCCCTTTGGCGAAGCCAGCGTGATCTCAGCGCCAGCATCCTTGAAAACGTAATAGGGTGCGGCGAACTCTTCGAGCCAAAAGCCGGTTTTCTTGCCCGTATCGCCGAGGCGATCGTGAGATGTCAGAACCATCAGAATTTTCATGGGACGCTCCAATCAGGGGAGGGCAGTCTGCGGACCGTTTTCAGAACCTGCGGTGAAGCGCCCAAAACAACGCGAGTCGTCGGGCATTGAAATCTGGATTGGCCCGCTGTAGTGATTCCACGGCGTGGACTGTCGAAGCGACAGCCCCGCACTGAAAATCGGAATCAAAGCGCCATCCGATCACGGACGTGGTTTTTTTCACAGGGTAGGCGATTTTGAAATCGGATCCCCACCATCGAGATAGTCGATCTCAATCGCGAAGGCGTGATCGAATCGCTTCGGAAAAATCCGTGCTGTCGGAATATTTCAGCGCAAGTTCGTTGATGCGGAACGCGGTGCGGAATTGCTCGCGCGGCAGATCGGTGTCGATCATGCCGAGATCGAAAGCGAGATCGTCCGAATAGGCGGGCAGTATCGTCTTGTAGCTGAAAGGAATCGGATGCGGT
>JBBQTY010000124.1:0-12249 GCA_038234445.1 Lysobacterales bacterium | reverse complement strand
GCCGCTGCATAGGGGGCCCGTCTACTGCGCATCCGGCAGCTGCTCCTGCGTTGCTCTACCTCGGGTATCCATACCCTCGCCTGCGCAGCAAAGACGAAACAAGTTGCAGCTATCGCTTTGGCTCTGGCTCTGGCTCTGGCTCTGGCTTTGGCTTTGGCGCGCACGATGCGCGCTATTGGGGTCCCCTCGATCGCGGCGAGACTGCGAAGGATCAGTCCGAAGGATGGCCCACACGATGTGGGCCAGTTCGACGTCAGTCCATGGATGGACTGTCGGCGAACCCCGCAGCAGGCTCGCGGACCTGGAGCACAGGGACTGTGCGTAAGGCGCGAGTGCGGGGTGCTCTTTCTTTTGGTTACTTTTCTTTGAGCAAGCAAAGAAAAGTGACTCGCTCGCTGGAGGCGAGTGAAAAGCGGCATGGATGCCGCGCTCCGAAGGAGCGTGCCTTCAACGCTACAATTCATGAGCAAAGGCACTGGGCCCCTGCCTTCGCAGGGGCGACGAGTGTTGGGAGGCGAGTGAACAACAGCGGGGTACCGCGCTCCGAAGCGAAAATTCAAGAGCAAAGTCACTGGGTCTCTGCCTCGGAGAAACCGAGCTTGTCCTGAGCTTGTCGAAGGGCAGGGACGACGAGCGATTTACGGTGTGTGGAAATTCTATATGCGAGCTACACTTCACCTAAAGGAACAAATAGCAAAAACGCTAAAGCATCCACAAAGCTTCAACGCCTAGCTAGCCCTACCCCTCCACACAATCAAACCGTCGATCCGAATCAACATCGGCCTCATAGTCGACATCATCACGATCGAATCCGAACAGCTTGAGGAACTCGTGTTTGTAGCCGGCGTAGTCGGTGATCTTGCGGAGGTTTTCTGTGGTTACGGTGGGCCAGACCGTTTGGCAAGGTTCCTGGACGTCGGCGCGAAGCTCCCAATCGTCGAGGCGGATGCGGCCTTCGTCGTCGGTAGGTGCAGCGACCCCATCGGCCCGATACAGGCGATCGTCGAACAGACGGTTGGCTTGTTCGATCGGATTTTCATGGATGCCTTTCTCTTTCATGATCTTGAAAGCGATCGATACGTAGAGCGGAATCACCGGAATCGCGGCGCTGGCCTGGGTGACAACAGATTTCATGACACCGACGTAAGCGTTAAGCCCGGGATGACGCTCTCGCAATTGCCTGGCGGTGTTGTCGAGATGCTGCTTGGCGCGGCCAAGGGTACCGTGCCAATACATCGGCCAGGTGATTTCGGTGCCGATGTAGCTATAGGCGATGGTCTTGGCGTGGTCGGCAAGTACACCGGCAGCGCTAAGTGCATCAATCCACAGTGCCCAATCTTCACCGCCCATCACGGTGACGGTGTCCTTGATTTCCTGTTCGGTCGCCGGCTCGACGCTGGCTTCGATCACGGTGTCCTTGTTGGTGTCGACTGAGGTGTTGGTGAAGGTCTCACCGATCGTCTTGAGCGCCGAACGCACGACTTCGCCAGTGCCGGGCATTCTGCGTACCGGCGAGGCGAGCGAGTAGACGACGAGGTCGATCGGACCACCCATTTCGTTCTGGATGATCTCGATTGCCTTGGCACGGGTTTCATCGGAGAACGCGTCAGCGTTGATCGACTTGGCAAACAAGCCGGCCTGCTTGGCCGCCTTGTCGAACGCGGCAGAGTTGTACCAGCCGGCCGTTCCGGTCTTCTCCGAAGCGCTCGGTTTCTCGAAGAATACGCCGAGTGTCGCGGCGCCGTAACCAAACGCCGCGGTGATGCGTGAGGCCAGGCCATAGCCCGTCGAAGCGCCGATCACAAGCACGCGCTTCGGGCCTACACCGTCGTGTTTTGCGGCTTGGGTGATCTGGATCTGTTCAAGCACGTTGCGCTCGCAGCCGAGCGGATGGGCGGTAATACAGATGAATCCACGCACCTTGGGTTTGATGATCACGCGATGACTCCTGAAGCTTTTCGGCAGTCTGCCAGTGTACCGAAGGCGGGTGAACATGCGCCGCCGTAGGGTTTTGTGGGTTGTCCCAGCAATGGATCCTGGCACTGACCTCTGCTATCCAGGAAGCGTGCGTGGCGCATCCGTAGATGCCTGGCAGATGATCAGCAGGCCACGAAGTAACAAGGTCGATTTGAACTTACTTCTTCTCGTCATCCCGGCTGTCGCAGAGATGACGGAAGTATTGACGATTTCAGCAGCCCAGCGAACCAGCGAGTTGCGCAGCGTTGCGAGACCGTATTCCGAAGGCGCCGACGTACAGCTGGCACCGATCAATCACTGTCCCGGAAACATCCCCGACTTCGGACAATGACACGGCGCGGTCGGTCCATATTCAATCCCGAATGAGCGCCCATCATGGTGACGCTGCCAATAGAACTCGGGGGCCTTGCGGCCCTTGCCGCCGATTTCGGCCATGTCGGCATCGACATCGAATACGCGACCGTTGACGGCGACGTAGCGTGTATCGATGGTCGAGCGGATATTCTCCAACGGGTTCGAGTTGAGGACGACGAAATCGGCGCGCTTGCCCGCTGTAAGCGAGCCGATCTGTTTCGACAGGCCAAGCATGTCAGCGCCGTCGATGGTCGCCGCTCTCAGCGCTTCAAAATTCGTGAAACCACCCTGGGTCAGCATCCATATTTCCCAGTTTTCAGAAAGTCCCTGCAATTGGCCATGGCCGCCCGTGCTGATCTTGACCCCGGCATCACGAAGCTTCTTGGCCGCCTTGGCCACTTCGATATGGTAGTAGTCCCAATCGGGCGCAGTCTCGCGTCGGATTGAACGCGCATCGAGGGTTTCGCGCGGAAAGAAACGATTGAGCTTCTTGTCTTCCCACACATTGTCGTGGGCATACCACCAGTACTCTCCGCTGAGGCCGCCAAAGGTGACGACCAGGGTTGGCGTGTTGCGCACGTCGGTCTCCTTCCACAGGTTGATGACATCGGCATACAGCGGTGCGACCGGGATGTTGTGCTCGATGCTGGTGACGCCATCGAGAATCATCGGCAGGTTGTGGTTGAAGGTCGAGCCACCTTCTTCGACAACGAGCATGCCGAGTTCGCGCGCGGCCTGGTTGATCTGCTGGTGTTGCTCGCGACGCGGCTGGTTGTAACTCTTCACACTGAATGCGCCGTTGGCTTTCATGCGGCGCAGGTGCGCGCGCGCATCATCGAGTGAATTGACCTCCGCCTTGAAGTCACCGTCCGCACCGTAGAGGATCGTGCCGGTCGAGAAGATGCGCGGACCGACCATGTCGCCGGCCTTGACCAGTTCCGATTGCGAGAACACAGTTTCAGTCGTGGCCGAGGGATCGTGTGCGGTGGTCACGCCGAACGCGAGGTTCGTGTAGTAAGCCCAGTTCTGCTGAGGCACGATACCGCTGTTGAAGTGGTTGGCGTGGGCGTGCACATCGACGTAGCCCGGCACGATGGTCTTGCCCCTGGCGTCGATAACCTTCGCGTTCGAGGGAATCGTCATGCTGCCACTCGTGCCGATCGCCTTGATCGTGTCGCCATCGACGATGAGCACGCCGTCTTCGATGACTTCCTGTTTCGAATCAGCATCGTTCATCGTGACCAGACGCGCGCCGGTGAAGGCGAATACATCGGTCGGCGCGTCGTAGCGCGCGGTCAGGCCGACATCGATGCCGCGATCGCTGCCGGGTTTCGGCAGATCCTTCGGCGCTCCGGGGACAAAGGCAAAACTGTCGCGAAGATCACGCGAATGGTATTCACGACCAACCATCCAGTGCAGCGATTGCGAATCGGCAGCCCAATGCAGATACGAGCCGACATCCTTGCTGATTTCGCTGATCGGAATCGCCTTGGTGTCCTTCGAAAGCTCGATGCTTCCACCGGTTTGCGGCATTGGTGCGACATAGGCATTGAACAATTCGGTAAAGGCGACCCAGCGTCCGTCGGGACTGATGCTGACGAAGTTGACGTATTTGAGATCGAATACATCGCGCGGCTCGCTGCCGTCGATGGCAATGCTCTGCAACTTTTTCTTGAGTCCGTCGCCGTTCAGGAAGGTGATGCGTTTGCCGTCTGTGGAGAAGGCAGGATCGCCGCCCTCTTTCGCGAGTCGACGCGCTTCGCCGCCCGTGCTCGCCATGAGATAGACGCCGGCCTGACCCGAATTGAGATTGCCGGTCAGCGAACTGCCCGAGGTTTTTGCGTAGACGATACGGCTGCCATCTTTCGAATAGCGCGGGCCGTAGTAGAAGCCGGGTTTTGGCGTAAGGATTCGCGATGCCTTCGCTGCGAAATCATGTTCGACGATGCGACCCTGCTCGGCATCGGACCATGTCGTGTAGAGCATCTTGCTGCCGTCCGCGCTGAAGTTAGGCTGGTATTCGAAGCGGCTGTCATCGGAGGTCAGCCGACTCGGCTTGCCGTTGGGCAAGGACTTCACCCAGAGATGGCCAAGCGCGTGGAAGATCAAGGTCTTGCCATTCGGACTCGTGGCGACATCGCGGATCATCTTCGGCTCGAACGTGCCTTCGCCTAGGGTCTGCTCGAAGCGCAACGGCTCGGCGACCGTCTGCTCGACATCGGCGCTGAACGGAATTTCGCTCGGCTTGCCGCCATCCGCGTCGACGCGCCAAAGCTTGCCCTGCGCCCAGATCACCAGCGCTTGCGAATCGGGCGTCCAGGCATAGTTCGGATACGGGCCAAAGATCGCCCAGGCTTCCTGAAGGTCATGCGAAAGCCCGTCCCATATCGTGCGTACTTCGCCACTGTCGAGATCAACTTTTTCGAGCACGGTCTTGTCGCGGACGCGCTTGACGAAGGCCAGCGATTTGCCGTCCGGCGAAGGTTCCGGGCGCACCGCGCCACCGGGCATGGCAATGATGGTCTCGATCGCGCCGTCTCGACGATCCAGACGTTTGACCGCATAGATCAGACCATGCGGATCCTTGTTGTACTGGAAGTTCGGGCCGCTGCTGACGTCCTCGGAAAAATATACATAGTTGCCATCGGCGCTGACCGCCGGTTCGCCGAGATCCTGCTGATCATTCTTCTGCTTGGTCAGCTGCAGGCCGGCGCCGCCGGAGACGTGATACATCCACAACTCACCAGCACCTAACGAACGCTCGCCGGTGAAGTGCTTGCGCGCGATCAGGTACTGGCCATCCGGTGTCCATGCCGGGTTGTTGAGCAGACGGAAATCCTCCTTCGATACCTGAACTCCGTCGCCGCCAATCACCGGCATGCGCCAGATGTTGTTGCCGCCACCGCGATCCGAGGTATAGGCGATTTCCTTGCCATCGGGCGAGAAGCGCGGTTGCACATCCCAGGCCTGACCTCTGGTGATGCGTTTGGCCTTGCCGCCCTCGATCGGCAGCAGGTAGAGATCGCCGAGCAGGCTGAAGGCAATCGACTTGCCGTTCGGGCTGACATCCAGATCGAGCCAAGTACCCTCATCGGTGTTGAAGCGAATCGTCTTGGTCGGGCCATGGGCCGCGTTGACGTCCCACTTTGCGTCGTCCTTCTTCTCGGCCGCATGGGCGAAGGTCGGCAGCAGTAACAGGCAGCCGAGTGCGGCGGCGATTGATCGGTAGCGCATGGTTTATTCCCTGGTGTTTACGGGTCCATCCTAGAACGGAATGAAGCCGAAGGCACGAGACGAAAGTCCTGATTGCGCGAGGAATCCTGTCGACTGCTGTACATTTGGCCGGATCGATTCGATGCCACGACGAGGTTGAAATGGACGAGGGAGCGTTTCGCCAGGCGGTCGCCAATGATGAGCATCTGCGTCTGCTGTCCTGGGGCTATGTGCTTTCCGGAATCATGACCGGATTGTTCTCGTTGATCGGCCTGCTTTACGCAGGCATGGGCTTGATCATGAGCCAGGTTTTCGAAGCGGCCGCGAAGAGCGGAAAACATGCAGACCAGATCCCGCCAGAGGCACTCGGAACGCTGTTCGGCATTTTCGGCGCGGTGTTCTTCCTGGTCGCGATCAGCCTGGCCTTGGCCAAACTATGGACCGCGCGCTGCATCAAGCGACGTCAGTCGCGGATCTTCTGCCTGGTCGTTGCTGCGATCACCTGTTTCGGCATTCCGTATGGAACCCTGCTGGGTGCGGGCACGTTTCTCGTCCTCGGGCGACAAAGCGTGATCGCGCGATTCGATGCGGGCAGGCTTTCGCTGAGCGGAGTATCGCTGTGACGCGCACGTTGCGATATTTACTGATGCTGTCCCTTGTCGCCTGCGTCGGAGCGCACGCCGAAGCGGACGTCAGCACCACGCGCGGGGAAATCACCGCACTGTTGCAGGCACTCGGTGCATCGCAGTGCGAATTCTTCCGCAACGGAACCTGGTACGACAGCGAAAAAGCCGAGGACCACCTCAAGCGCAAACTCGACTATTTCGAGCGCAAGGGTCTGCTTTCAACGACCGATGCCTTCATCGACGATGCGGCCAGCCAAAGCAGCATGAGCGGGAAGGCTTATCAGGTGCGCTGTCAGGGCCAGTCCGCGCTACCGAGTGCTGACTGGTTGAAGCGGAAGTTGGAGGAGTTGCGCAAAGGCGGGGTTGATTCGGCGCGTTGAGGCGAGTGACGTGTGGGGTTTTTGGGAAACCCGTCGAGAAGTGGCGACAACCGTTGCCTCAACTCGAATCGAGCCACGCGTCATCCAGGCAAAAGCGGGATCCATCTTGATCTTGAGCATCTGAAAAATGCATCCCGGCTTTTGCCGGGATAACGGCAAAATCAGCGTGCGCGGAACAGCATCGGCGCCCAGGTGTTGCCACCGCCATAGCCATCGCGACGACGGCGACGCATGCCTTCGTGGGCTTCCAGACGACGGGTTTCTAGCCATTCGACGCGTTCGGTCTTGAGGCTCGCCGGATCAACGCCGCGACGTGTGGCTTCCTGATTGCGGTAAAGCACGAAATCGCCGTAGGAATCGAGCTCCGGCTTGAGCTCGCGCACACACAGCTCGATCATGATCGCATCATCGAGGAAACCGATCACCGGCACGCTGTCCGGAATGATGTCGTTCGGATCGGCAAAGTAGGCGAGGCAGGAGAGCACGCGATTGCGGTCTTCGTCGGGCAGGCCATAACCCTGGTCGAGTACGAGCTGGATCATCTGGTCGAGGTTTTCGAGGCGATCCCTGATGAAGTGCGGAATGTTTGTTTTCGGAACGTCAACGAGCAGTTTCGATGCCGCATCGACAATCGCCTGCGGACTCAGATCTGACGCCTTGTCCTGCGCCCGCCGCATCGCATCAATGAAGTGATCGAGATCTGCATCGTCGAGTTGAATCGTGATGTCCAGGGACATGGGTGCCACTCCGCAGGGAAAATTCAAGCGCTGAGACTAGACGCCGCTTGGGGGCGCGTCAATCGTCGCGAAATCTGCCGATGTACCCCGCGAGGCCGAAACCGCGTGAATCAAAGGATGCCAACCGCGCCGGCGCCGAAAGCCGTGACCATGCGCGTGTAGATGGTTTTCAACGGCAGATCGACCTCGGGGAAGTCGCCGACCGCCGTATAGCAGTCATAGAAGCCCGGATCGTTCTGCTTCATAGGCGCGCAGCCGGGATTGAGCTGGTAGCTGGTCGCATAGCGAAATGGCCAGAAATCAAACAAAGGCAACACCGAGGAAAAATCGGCGATCGCGTTGTTGATGCGATGCAATAGGTTGGTGCGAGGGCGCTTGGCGATTGTCCACGAATTCTGCGGTTGGGCGTCTTCGATGATCGCCGCGCGGACCTGCTCGGCAACTGCCTTGTCGTAGATGATCAGTCCCGATTCGGTGTTGTAGTTGTCCGAGCGCGGGTCGAAATTGTGTGAGCCAATCAGAGTCGTCTTGCCATCAATAACAATTGATTTTGCGTGCATGCCAACGCGTACGCCCTGGCTGGTCAGCGGCGCCTTGCCATAGCGTGCGTAGCCCTCGGAACTTTCACCGCCACTCAGTTCGGAGTAGCGCGAGAACAGTCGATCGGCATCGCCCGGAAATGGCTTGAACTCGTAGATGCGAAAGCCGAGTTTGAGATAGCGCTTCTTGTACTTGTGCGACAACGCATAAACATAGAATGCATCGGTCGCTGCCAGCGAATTGGTTGAAACGATGATGTCGGGTGGTTTCGGTCGTTCACGCAATTCGCGAAACACCCGCCGAGCATGTTTGCTGATGACCAGATACGGCGTCTGCATGACGATTTGCGCATCGGCACGCGCGATCATTTTCGAAATGCGCTCACCGAGCTGCTTGTTGCGATCCGCGCCCTCGTCCTGCTTGGCCGGGCTGTCCGAGAAGTAGTCGACCTGGCCGACCCGCTGGGCGGTGCTGGCAAAGCGACGCTCCATCTCGGCGAAACTTCCGGCATGTGCGCGAAGGGTCTCCACGCGCATCGGATCAATCCCGCGCTCGGCATCGGGCAATGCCAGGTCCTGATCGGCCTCCGCGACGATGCGCTGGTTGACGTCATTGAGTCGGGTCAAGCGCGCCGCACGCTTGTAGCGCCAGAATTGATCGAACGAGGCCGCCATTTCACGACCGGCTTCAGCACCGGTGACGAGCACGTCGCGATCGCGATAGTCGAAGTCGTGATCCCAATCGAAGTAGCGATTCTCGTAGTTGCGTCCGCCGGCAATGCCGAATTCATCATCAACCAGGAACAGCTTGTTGTGCATGCGTTGATTGAATCGCGTGAAGCAGCACAGGATGCTGACGGCGAATTCGAGGGGCTGGGTCACCGCCTTGTGGAAGGTCGGATTGTAGATACGCACTTCGAAGTTGCGATGGATCACCGCCAATCGCGAGAGCAAAACAGTGTCTTCGAGTGAGAACAGCTGATCGGCAATGACGCGCACACGCACGCCACGTCGCGCGGCAGCGAGTAGTTCGTCGAGGATCAAACGGCCGGCGTCGTCGTTGACCCAGATGAACGTCTGTATGTCGATCGATTTGCGCGCTGCGCGGATCAGATGCACGCGCAGCAAAAGCGAATCTTCCCCCTGTTCAAGCACGTTGACGTAATGAATCGGCTGTTTCTGCGTGCTTGCGCTTCGCGCTTGAGCAGCGAGTCGGCGCAGGGGTGAATCGATGGCGCAATGATCGGCTTGGGCGCAGGTAATCTGTTGCAACTGTTCTGCGGCCACGATGCGATCAGCCTGACGCGCGAGTTGGCGATTGACTCCGCAGCCCGCGAGCAGTGAGATGAACAGCATGGCAGCAAGCGCACGCCAGCAGTGCGCGAGCGCTGCTTCCACGCCCTGCACCTTCATGATGGGTCGGCGCCTCGCTGCGTATCCGTCATGCGGATGCTGAAAGTCAGTTCGACTTTATCCGACAGGGTTGCACGTCGCGTTTGCATGCCGAATTCACTTCTGCGAACAGAGCCGGCGGCCTCGACCGGGCAATCGATGACCGCGCGCGGACAATTCGATGGCTGCACCTCGAACTCGATGGCGCGGGTCATGCCGCGCATGGTCAAGGCGCCGGGCAACATGCCACCGTCGTGCAAACGCGCAACCGGGAATGGATCGGAAAGGAAATGGATCTCGGGAAAGTGCGCGACATCGAAAAATTCTTCCGATTTGACCCAGTTGATGGCGCCTTCGCGGCGCATCGTCACTTCGGCGGCATTGATGTGCGCATCCACCGTTGCCTGGCCGTGGACGTGGTCGATGCTGACCGTGCCGCTGACGTTGCCGAAGTGTCCCTCAACCGCAAACATCCACAGCACCTTGACGCTGAAGGTCGCACTGGATTGTGCTTGGTCGAGTTTGAGAATTTCTTCAACTGCCGGCGTCTCGGAGGGCGCAGACGCCGACAGCGCAAACAGTCCGATGAGGCAGGTCGAGACGATCATGGCCAAGTGGCCGACTCAAGGCCACCAGAAATGGCGCAGGCTTGCTGCGCCGGGTTCGATGGCATCGTCGCCGTTGACATGCAGCCAGGCGATCGCTCCCGGCGGCATGCCGCGGCCTTGATCCGAGGCGCCATCGGTAAGCAGCGCGACCAGGGTTTCGAGGCCCGGGTTGTGACCGACCAGCAGGATGCTGTCGGCCTCGGGATGCTCTTCGAGAACCTGGATCAGGTCAGCCGGCGTCGCCTCGTAGATGCGCGAATCCAGCGTGACCGACAGACTTTGGCCCAGATCCTTGATCACGCGCTCGGCGGTTTCCACGGTTCGCTTCGATGGGGAGCAGAGCAGCAGATCGGGTTCGGCACCGTGCGACTTGAGCCAAGCCGCAGCGGCAATTGCTTCGCTGATGCCGCCCTCCGTCAGCGGCCGCGATTCGTCGGTCTGATCCTCTGCGGGAGGTTCCGCATGGGCGTGGCGCAGCAGGATGATCTGGCGTACTGACATGATGATTCCTCGGCGTGAACCTGCATCATGCCGCATGCTCGGCGAAAATCCCAAGCTGCGTATGAGATTTACAACGTCAGCGCACCGCGCCAACCCACAAAAACCGGCTCCCGCTTGTTACCGACCCATCGATCTGCTCGCGATCAGGCATCCCAGGAAACCGACTGCTTGGCTTCTTCGGCAATCCGGTTGATCGATAAGCGCAGAATCCTGAGCGAATTCAACCGTGCTTGTTGAGCCAGCGCAGCAGTTTCGCCCAATCTTCCTGGTGCGAACGAACGATCTCGGAGTGGTAATCGAAGATGCTGCGGCCGAGGCCGTTCATCAATGAATAGGCCTGGGTATCACGCAACTGCGCAATCAGCGGAAATGGAAAACCACGCATTTCCTCCAGCGCAGCATGCGTGGCGTTGGTCCACGGCTTGGCGCGGTTGGCGACCAGTCCGACCGCAACCTTGCCCTTCTTGATGCGCGGCAGGGCAGCCAGGTCGGCTAGAAACGGCGCGGTTGCTTCGAGATCGACCACCGATGGCAGCACCGGCACGACGATGACATCGACATCATCGAGAAACTCGGCAATCTCGGAAGCGCGAATGCCAGCGCCAGAATCGATGATCACGCGCTCGGCATCGGCGGGTATGCGTTGCTGCCAGTTCTTGCGCGTGGCGTCGATCGGCAACACCGCGGTACTGAGATCGGCGCGCTTCTCGCACCATCGACTGCTTGAACCCTGACGGTCGGCATCGGCGAGCACAGTCGCCTTGCCCTTGAGCGCCGAATGCGCCGCCAGATTCGTCGCGATCGTGGATTTGCCGCAACCGCCCTTGGAACTCGCTACCAGGACTTTCAGCATGTCGGCCTCCGTCTGTGAGCACAGCGAGGCAGAGCGTACACCAGCTTAGTGCAGGGAGTGGAATCAGCCGTTGTTCTGCTCGCTGATCTTGGCCAGGTTGCCATAGGGATCTTCGTTCCAATCCTTGGGAGGCAGCAGCGGGATACCCGCTCGCGTCAGCTGATTCTTCATCGCCTGGACTTCACTGCCTGTTTGCAACCAGTCCGCCTGGTAGTCCGCGAGTCCGGCGGGAATCAACATCGCGAAACGCGAAAGATCAATGGCTCTCTTCATGAAGTAGTCGGCATTCCGGGTGGCCTCGACGGCCTCTTCTGCGCCCGCCAGTCGAAGCAGAGCCGCGCCGGTCTGCATGGACATCACTGTCTTCGACTGCTTGAGCATGAGTCGACCAGTCGCAATGCAGACCTCACGACGATCCGCCGCCAGAGGCTGCTCGGTTGGTTTGCATGCACGCTTGGGGCTGGTGACGTTCGTCAGAGAGATGGCGGCGGCCCGGCCGATCGCCATGATCATCGGCATTTGCCCGGAAGCCTGCTCTGAGCCTTCGGTGGCAAGTTGCGACATGGGATGAGCGCGAACAACCTTGAGCCATTCACTCATCGCGTCACCGAAGTGTTCGTCGAAATGCCGCGACGCGCCGATCCGCGCCAGCGCTTCGGTGATGCCGTTCTCGTCTTTCGCTTCGTAAGCAGCCGCCAACTGAAACAGCCAAGCCGCACCGTTGTCCGGTTCGATACGCTGCAGCGCCAGCGCCGGTTCCGAGACGACTTCCGATCGCGGAAGGTTCATGGCGGCGATCCATTGCACCCAGGCATCATCCGGAGCCATCGCCGCAGCGCGTGCCAATAGCGCGCGCCGCCGGTCGACGCTGGTCTCGTCGCCCTGACGGCCATAGGTGATGGCGGTTGCCGCGAGAGCCATCGCACGTGGCGTACCGTCCGCCACCAGCGTGTCGATCAACGTTTCGTTGTACTGCTTGAATCTCGAGTCAAAATCCTGCTTGGCTGGAGGATCGATCGTAACGGCCGCGGCGACTGTAGCCATGCCTGCCACGACCGCGAAAGCGACC
>JBBQTY010000123.1:0-12275 GCA_038234445.1 Lysobacterales bacterium | reverse complement strand
AAATGCTCAACCCCCACCAACGTGCTGCCATTGAATACTGCGATGGCCCGCTACTTGTGCTTGCCGGCGCGGGTTCGGGCAAGACGCGGGTGATCACCGAGAAGATCGCGCATCTGGTCAAGCGCAAGAATTTTTCGTCCTCAAAAATCGCTGCAATCACGTTTACCAACAAGGCCGCGCGCGAAATGCGCGAACGCGTGGGCAAACTGATTCAGGGGCCGGCGGCTGAAGGCCTGACCGTTTGTACCTTCCATGCGCTGGGCCTGAAGTTCCTGCAGATTGAACATGCACGCGCGAACCTGCGTCGTGGATTTTCGGTGCTCGATGCGGACGACAGCCAGGGCATCATCAAGGAACTCGCGCCAAGCGGAATCAAGAAGGATGCGTTGTGGGCGCTGCACTCGCTGGTTTCACGGGCAAAGAACGAGGGCCTCACGCCCGAACAAGCCGAAGCGACCGCCAACGGCGTACGCGAGCGCGAAGCGGCTGGAATCTACGCGGCCTATCAAAAGCGACTCGCGGCCTTCAACGCGGTGGATTTCGATGACCTGATCCGCCTGCCGTTGAATATTCTCGAAGGCGACGACGAGGTGCGCGCTGCGTGGCAGGAACGCATCCGCTATCTGCTGCTCGATGAGTATCAGGATACGAACACCGCGCAGTATCGACTGGTCAAAGCGCTGGCCGGCGAGCGCGGCATGTTCACCGCGGTCGGTGATGATGACCAGAGCATCTACGCATGGCGCGGCGCCAACCCCGAAAATCTCGGCGAACTTTCACGCGACTATCCAAAGCTAAAGGTGATCAAGCTTGAACAGAACTATCGCTGCGGCCGACGCATCCTGCGTGTTGCCAACGCGTTGATCGCCAACAACGATCACCTGTTCGAGAAGAAACTCTGGAGCGAAGCCGCCGAAGGTCCGCCGATCCGCGTGCTCGAATGTCGCGACGACGAGCACGAGGCCGAGCGCATCGCGGCCGAGATTGCCCATCTGGCCGAAAAGCACAAATCACGCTGGAACGAATTCGCGATTCTCTATCGCGGCAATCATCAATCGCGCGCGCTCGAAAAAGCGCTGCGGATTGCTCGCGTGCCGTATCACGTGAGCGGTGGCACGGCGTTCCTCGAACGCGCCGAGGTCAAGGATCTGCTTGGCTATCTGCGCCTGATCAACAACCCCGACGACGACGCGGCATTCCTGCGCATCGTCAATATTCCGCGCCGCGATATCGGCGCGACCTCACTCGAAAAGCTCGGTCAAGCCGCCGGTGCACGCCATCTTTCACTGTTGAAAGCGGCGCAGAACGACACCGTGCTGAGCGGGCTTTCGGCGCGTCCCGCTTCGGCTCTCGTTGGCTTCGTCAACTTGATACGCGAACTGGCACGCATCGCCGAGCGCAGCGCAGCGGCTGATCTGGTTGATCAACTGATCGAGCGCATAGATTACGCCGATCACATTGCCGCGCAGATCAAGGAGCCCGGCCTGCGCGCACGCAGGCTCGAAAATCTCAAGGAACTCACCGAGTGGTTTCGCGCGATGCAGAAGGACGGTGCCGCCGGTGATCTGGCCGCGCAGCTTGCCCTGCTCACTCACGGCGATCGCGATGATCCGGGCAATGCGGTGCGCTTGATGACCTTGCATTCGGCCAAGGGACTCGAATTTCGTTTCGTCTTCATCGTTGGTGTCGAGGAAGGATCCTTTCCGCACGAGGCAAGCATCGATGAAGGACGTCTCGATGAAGAGCGCCGCCTGATGTACGTCGGCATTACCCGCGCCAAGGAACAACTTGCGCTGAGTTTCACTCGACGCAAGCGTCGCTTCGGCGAAATCATCGCGAATGATCCGAGCCGCTTTCTTGCCGAACTGCCGGAGTCCGATCTGCATTGGTCGGGTCGCGATGCGGAACAGGATGAAGCACAACGCAAAGACGTCGCGAGTTCGAGCATCGCCAAGCTCGCTGCGCTATTCGACGATTGAGCCCGTCCGGCTTCAGACCAGATCAGCGCCTTCGAGCTCACGCTTGAGATAAGCGAAGTAGATCGGAGCAGCCACAACACCGGCAAGTCCAAATGCCGCCTCCATGACCAGCATGGCGATCAGCAACTGCCAGGCGCGTGCACGAATCTGACTGCCGATGATGCGTGCATTGAGAAAATATTCAAGCTTGTGAATCAGAATAAGAAACGTCAGCGCAGCGATCGCGACCCACAGCGACACCGACAGGCCAATCACGAAGATCAGCGTATTCGAGATCAGATTGCCGATCACCGGCAGCAAGCCGAAGACAAAGGTCGCCAGCACGAGGGTTTTGGCCAATGGCAAGTTGACACCGAACAACGGCAGCACGATGAGCAGGAAGATCGCCGTGAACAAGGTGTTCAACCCGGAAATCTTGACCTGGGCAAAAACGATATCGCGAAATGCCGTTGCGAGATTGGCACAGCGCGTATTCAGCGCCATCGTAAGCGGGGCAGCGGGCTGACGATCCAGTGCGCTCTGCAACGCCAGCATCGCGCCGAGCACCATGCCGATCAGCAAATGCACAATGACGCGCGCCGCATTTTTTCCAGCGACCTGTAGCTGTGCCGCGTGCTCGCGCAGCCAATCCATCACGGCGAGGCGAATTTCCTCGGAATTGTCGGGCAGATGATCGACAACAAAAACCGGCAACTGCGAGCGCGCGCGTTCGATGACTGGCGCAAGCCGCTCAAACAGTTGCGCAGGGTTGCCATGCTCGGAACCCAGATACGCAATGCTGCCGACAATGGCGAAGCTCAACAGTCCGACCACGATCGCAGCAAGCAGCGCGACCACGAGCCAGTGTGCGCCCGCCCCAGGCATATGCCGCTGCAGCATCGGAGCCAAAGCGTTGACGAGGGCATAGACCAGCAAACCACTGAGCAAGACCGGCAGCAAGTGCAGATAGAGAATTGCCAACAGCGCAAAGGCGGCAAGCACATAGCTGGCCTGGAGCACTCGCAAAGACGTGTTGGCTGTCGAAATCGGCATGGCGGTCACGTTCAGGAGGCAGGCGGAGTCTGTCAGTCGCGCCACTTCAATACCAGTCCGGGAGGTCATGCGCCTGAAGTAGACTTCGGCGAGACTTCCCAATCATCCCGATCAATACGGAGTTACAACATGGCCCGACTCACTCCGATGGCGATTGCCGCTGTCATTCTTCTCAGCGCCTGCAGCGCACCGACGACACGCCCCGATTCCGAAAACGCGAGTGCCTCGCAGTCGTCGACGCAGAGCGCAGTCTCTGCAGGCGCATTGCCGGGGCCCGATGACAACCTAAACGCAGTTGCCTGGACCCAGACCGCCGTTGAGCACGATCTGATTTATCGGCAGACCTATCGCATGGCGAGCGACGAGCTTGCCCGCGCACTGGCCGATCCGACCTGGGAAGCCTTGCCGAAGGGCGAACGCAAATCGGCGGTAGTCGATGCGCAAAAGACGGCGGTTATCCTGGATATTGATGAAACCGTGCTCGACAACTCGCCCTACCAGGCGCGCCTGATCGTCAATGGAAAGAGCTACGACGAATTCACGTGGCACGAATGGTGTATCGAGGAAAAGGCTGCCGCGTTGCCTGGGGCGCTCGAATTCGCGCGTCTTGCCGCGAGCAAAGGCATAACCGTGTTCTATCTGTCCAACCGCGCCAGCGATCTGTCCGACGCGACGATTTCAAATCTGCGCAAACTCGATTTCCCGATTGCGGCAGGCGAGCCGGTTTTTCTCGGTCTCGGCACGATTGTCTCCGGATGCGAGTCGAATGGCAGCGACAAGGGCTGCCGGCGTGAGTTGATCTCACGCAAGTATCGCGTTTTGTTGCAGATCGGCGATCAGCTCGGCGATTTCGTCGACGTCCTCGCGAACACACCGGAAAGCCGCAAGCAGGTCATCGAGCCCTATCTCGAATGGATCGGCGAGCGCTGGTTCGTGTTGCCAAACCCTACCTATGGGAGTTGGGAACCCGCGCTGTTCAACAATGACTGGAGCCAATCCGCCGGTGCGCGTCGAAAGGCGAAAGAAGCTGCTTTACACCTGAATTGAAATCATTTTTCTTATTAAAAACAATGAAATACACACTGCAACTTAAGGTATTGCATTAACCTATATGACTGGTTACCATGCGCCTGTGTCTTCCTCGGTGAGCCCCACCTGGAATTCGGATCCACACCGCACAGAACGATGAACCAGTTCCCCCTCCGGCGTTGCCGGATTCGACCCGGATGGCCTTGCCATTCGGGTTTTTTCTTTGGGTCGGCCGCATGAAAGGCTGAGACGCCACGCCGCTGTTTGCGCAAGCTAACTTTCGCCGCGTCTCTGCTTCGTTGTTGGAAGTGGCTTCAGCCACTTGTCCCCTCTTGGGGGCGATGCTCTTCTGCGCATCGTGCCGAAACGCATCGGGCATGAATGCCTCTCCCACAGAAGCCGAACGAACGACGCGGGTTTCTTGGTCGTACCTCGCGTTGCTGCTTCGTTGTTGGCTTCAGCCACTTGTCCCCTGTTGGGGGCGATGCTCTTCTGCACATCGTGCCGAAACGCATCGGGCATGAATGCCTCTCCCACAGATTGCCGAACGAACGACGCGGGTTTCTTGGTCGTACCTCGCGTTGCTGCTTCGTTGTTGGCGTCAGCCACTTGTCCCCTGTTGGGGACGATGCTTCTCCGCGCATCGTGCCGAAACGCATCGGGCATGAATGCCTCTCCCACAGAAGCCGAGCGAACGACGCGGGTTTCTTGGTCGCACCTCGCGTTGCTGCTTCGTTGTTGGCTTCAGCCACTTGTCCCCTCTTGGGGACGATGCTCTTCTGCGCATCGTGCGGAAACGCGTCGCGCTTGAACGCCACTCTCTTAGTCGCCAAAAAAGAAAACCCTGTCGCCAAACCAGCCGACAGGGCATCTTGGAGAGTAACGTCGATTAGAACTTGTAGGTAACGCCGAGCAGGTACTGGCGACCGTATTCCTCGGATCGCTGGGTCAAGCCGCTGTCCTGGAAGAACTGGCGGTAGGGTTCGTTGGTCACGTTGTTGACTTGCAGCAGGATGGTCATGCCGTGCAATGCCGAATCGTCGTTGAAGGTGTAGCCGGCCTGCAAATCGAGGATGGATTCGCCGTCAATGTAGACCAACGCACGATCAGCCCCGAAACCCTGGATCTCTCCCAGAAAGTTCGAGCGTGAACGCTGACTCACGCGAGCCTGGAAACCATGATTCTCATAGTAGAAAGAGAAGTTTCGGACTTGCTTGGAGAGCCCCGCGATCGGTTCATTGGGGCCGTCCGGGCCAAGCCGCTTGATCGAACTGCTCGTGTCCGAATAGTTGGCGGTGAAACCGAAACCCTCAAGTGCAGGCGTGAATAGATCGAATGGAACTGACAACGCGAGCTCATAGCCCTTGATTCCACCACCCGAACCGTTGGCCGGTCGCGAGTAGACGCCGACCGGAAGCGGCGCTGGTCCGGTATAGCCATCCGGAATCGGCAGCTGGCTGGCATCGAACACACTGGTCTGATCGAAGATATACGACTTCAGATCCTTGTAGAAATAGGCAGCACTGAAATACCCGCGCTTGGCGAAATAATGTTCCCAAGACAAATCCAGCGCATTGGCTATCCACGGTTTCAGCCCGGGATTGCCGCCATTGCGCGTCCATCGGCCCTGATTGATACCCGTGAACTCCAGGCTGGTGTTGTTGTTGGCGCGCATCTGGTCGAGACGCGGACGAGCGGCTTCACGACCAAGGCCGAGGCGGATCGTGTTTTCTCCTGGCAGAAGGAAAGCCAGGTTCAGGCTCGGCAGATAGTCGGTATATTTATCCCCACCCGAGAAAGGAACGGCGTTCGCGGCATCCCCCTGCAGCACCTCGAAACCGTTGGAACTCTGATCCACCGATACGGCCTGTACACCGATATTTCCACGAACCGGAATCGAACCGACTTCGGAATTGATATTGAACTGGGCGTAGCCGGTGGTGACCTTCTCGTCAACTCTCCACTGCTTGTTGACAATGTCGGCGTTGATGTTGTCACGCAAAGTGTAGAACTGCGCAAGAACTGGATTGATCTGGTAACTCAGGCTGCCCGGAACCCCGGCAAAGCTGAGATCGACCGGCGAGATCAAAAAATTGCCCGGAACCGTCGTCTCGTCATTGATCAGGTCGAGGAACGCTTCTGGCACGCTGCGCTTCTTTTCGCGATCGGAATAGTTGATGCCGAATTCCATGCTCGAGAACGGACCGCCACTGAAGGCACGCTCGGCGCTTGCGCGGAACGAGGTCAGATCGTCCTTCACGTTCGGCGTCTTGATATAGCCATCCTGGCCCCAGCCTCCCGGATCGGTCAGTACGATCATGTTTGGATCGGTGTAGTCGATGCCGTAGGCGAGGTTCGGAAAACCCGAGGGATCGAGCTGGAAAGCGACACTGTCGGTCACGCCGGCGCGCGTACCGGAATACATTTCGAGAATGCTCTCATGGCGATCCGCTTGCGAATGGCTGATATCGATATCGGCCGTCCAGTCGTAGGACAGTGTGAAATGATTGTTCCAACCGATCGAGAAAAGCTTGTCATTGCCTTCGTTGAGATCGTTACGCAGGACCGGCCGCACGTTGTTGAACGTGCCTGAGGTAACAATGCCGTTCTCAACAACGGCGTTCTGCAGGGAAGTACCGCCACCCCAACCGAGCGGGGTTTCCATGAAGCGTGTGGTTTCGGATTTGTCGAACTTCGAGTAGTAGACATCGAGCATCGTCGAGTAATGCTCGCTGGCATTGAACTCGAGCACGCCCATCAGTCCTTGGCGCACGTTGCTGGTTGATGAGCCCTGAACCTTGGCGCCACCAATCACGTAGTTGTCGCCACCGCCGGTGATGTTGTTCGGATAGCCCCAGGATTCCCAGCGCTGCGCCTGACCCGGAGAGTCGAGCCGTGCATAACCCAGTGCGATGCCGAGCTTGTCGTCCATGAATTGATCAACGTAAAACGCGCTGACGCGACTGCCGAAATCATCCGAATCGCTGTTGACCTTGCCGAGCGAATTCTTTTCGCCGCGCGCATTGAGCGAGACGACGCGTTCCTGGAACGAGAGCGGGCGCACCGTACGCAAATCCACGGTGCCCGAAAGTCCCTGTCCGACCAGTGACGCATCGGGAGTCTTGTAGACGACCACCTGGTTGATGAGCTCGGAAGGGAACTGATCGAACTCGACCGTGCGGTTGTCGCCGACGCTGACTTGTTCGCGCCCATTGAGCAAGGTGGTGCCGTAGTCGCCAGCGAGTCCACGAATGCTGACCGTGGACGCGCGACCGGCAACGCGCTGTGCGGCGAGGCCTGGAAGACGCGCCAGCGAATCGGCGATCGATACGTCTGGCAGCTTGCCAAGATCCTCAGCCGAGATCACTTCGACGATCGAGTTCGATTCGCGCTTGACCTCGATCGCATTCTCGATACCGGCTCGGATACCCGATACAACCACGGTATCAAGCGTGTTTTCCTCGTCCTTCTTCTTCGCCGCTTCCGCATCGACGGATGCCTGATCGGTCGGAGTGGTGTTGTCTTGTGCCTGCGCCGACATCGCGCTGGCCATGATTGCCGAGACCAGTGCCACGCTCAGCAGATTGCGCTTCAGATTGACCATCGTGTTCCCCAAGAAACCTGTTCTGAAATTACGGCCGGCGCGGTTGCGCTGCGCTCCACCCGGTCTGATTTGTCGTCCAAAACAATATTTTCGACGCCGAGCGATGGTAGCCCCGGCATTTCCGCGATGGTCGTTCTTGCATACGTATTCATGAATTTTTTGTTACGCAATCACGTGGATTGCCAGGCTGGAACCTTGCTGTGTAGTGCGTGCTTGGTCGACGATGGGAGCCTGCTGATAGCCGCCGCACGCCCATTCCGTTGTGCGCAGGCAACGAGGAAAATCGAATCGACATCCAACCAGCCATAGGCCTCTTCGGGCTTGTCCTTGTGGTCGCCACGTTGACTGCAAGTCCCGACATAGTTGCGGAAGAAACCGTGCGAGATCAGGCCTCCTGCTCATCCGGCTCGTTGCTGGTCGCCTCTCCCGACTGGCGCGACCAGGTCATCTATTTTGCGATGATTGATCGGTTCGAGAATGGCGATCCGCGCAATGATGATCAAGGCGCTGGCGAGTTCGATCCGGCCGATGGACGACGCTACAGCGGCGGCGATCTGGCAGGAATCACGCGGCGCCTCGACTACATCCACGAGCTCGGCGCGACTGCCGTTTGGGTCACCCCGCCGGTCGCCAACCAATGGTGGGATGCGCGTCATCAGTTCAGTGGCTACCACGGCTACTGGGCTGAGAACTTCATGCAGGTCGATGCGCACTACGGCAGCCTCGCCGACTATCAGCAGCTTTCGCGTTGCCTGCATTCGAAGCAGATGTTCCTGATCCAGGACATCGTGGTGAATCATGTCGGCAATTTCTTCCGCTACGACGGCCCACTCAATCCGGACAAGCCCGAATACAATTTCCAGATCAACCGGGATGCGAAACCGCATGGCGCACCGACACAGAAACCTTTCTCGCTCAACGATGTACGCAAGGAGAAAGATCGCAAGGCGGCGGTTTATCACTGGACGCCCAGCATTGTCGACTACAGCGATCCCGCTCAGGTGTTGAACGGGCAGCTCGCCGACCTCGATGATCTGAATACCGAAAATACGATCGTGCGCAAGGCGCTGCGCAAGAGCTACGCCTACTGGATCCGCGAAGTCGGCGTCGATGCGTATCGTGTCGATACCGCGTTCTATGTGCCGCCTGATTTCTTCGATGACTTCCTGCGCGCGAACGATCGCAAAGCGCCCGGCATCCTCGATGTCGCCAGCCAGACCGGCCATGACAACTTCCTGTTGTTCGGCGAGGGCTTTGCGCTGGATGCGCCGTATCGCGATGAATCCGCACGCCGCATCGATCACTATCTACGCGATGATCAAGGCAAGCCACGTCTGCCGGGCATGCTCAATTTCCCGCTCTACGGCAGCACGCTGGATGTCTTTGCTCGCGGGCGGCCCACCGCCGTGATGGCGCACCGCATCCGCAACATGATGCAGGTGCATGCCAATCCGTATCTGATGCCGAGCTTCGTCGACAACCACGATGTCGATCGATTCCTGTCCAGTGGCAGCGAGGCGGGCCTCAAGCAGGCGCTGTTGCTGATCATGACACTGCCCGGTATTCCGGTGATTTACTACGGCACCGAGCAGGGTTTCAGCGAGCAACGCGCGGCGATGTTTGCAAGCGGCTTCGGTTCAAAGGGAGTGGATCATTTCGATCGCGGCGCTCCGCTGTATCGTTATCTGCAACGCGTGATCCAGTTGCGCCGAGCGCATCCGCTGTTGTCGCGCAGCGCGCCGACGGTTCTCGCCGCCAATGCGGCCTCTTCCGGAGCGCTGTCCTATCGCTATGGCGAGGGCGATGATGCCTTGATCATCGTTTTCAATTCATCGGATCGACCGAGTCTGCTCGCTGGCGTGGCGACCGGTCTCGCCGAAGGGACGCAGCTCACTTCGGTGTTCTCGATCGACGCGAATCAAGCAAATGCGGTAGTTGGCGAGGGTGGCCGCTTGTCGATGCCTCTGCCTGCTCGCAGTGGCACGGTCTGGAAAGTGGATGGTGCGATAAAACCCGGCGCGCGTTTGAGCAAAAGGATCGTGATCGACGCCTTGCCGAGAGATCCAGTCAGCGCGAGTCTTGAGGTCAACGGCCTTGCCAAGGGCGCCGATCGTCTGCGCTTGGTTGTCGACGGCGATTTGCCATCGGCCACTGATTTGGTCGTCGACAAACAAGGACGTTGGCAAGCCAGTATCGACACCTCCGACTTCGTTGATCCGGATGTCGAGCATGAACTTGTCGCGTGGTCTCAGACTTCATCGCGGGTGTCGTCGGCACAAGCATTTCGCGTCGATCGAACCTGGAAGGATCAAGTCGACATCGAAGATCCTGCCGATGACGATCATGGACCAAATGGCCACACGCTCTATCCAATTGACCCGCTGTGGACGGCGAAACGCCCGCTTGATTTGCGTGGCGTGCGCGTGTCCACATCGGGCGGATCACTGCGCATCGTGCTGACCCTGCGCAATCTGGTCGCTGCGTGGAATCCGCCGAACGGCTTCGACCATCTGGCCACCACGATCTATGTTCAATTGCCGAATCGAAACGACGGCGCGCGCGTGATGCCGCTGCAGAATGCCGAGTTGCCTGAGGCGATGCGTTGGCATTTGCGCCTGCGCGCAAACGGCTGGAGCAATCGTCTGACCAGCGCCGACGGGGCCAGCGTGGACAATGAAGGTACACCGCTCAGCCCCTCAGCTGAGCTCAAGGTTGATCGAGCGACCAATACGCTGCGCTTCACTTTTGCGGCGTCGGCGCTCGGTCACCCTGCGACGCTCTCAGGGACTCGCTTGTATGTAACGACCTGGGACTACGATGGTGGCTATCGCCATTTGAACCCGCAACCGAGCAGCTTTGAGTTCGGCGGCGGCGACGGCCGTAAAGATCCGCTGATCATGGATTCGAGTAGCGTGATCACTCTGCCGTGAAGGGTTGGTCGCACGCGCTCATTGAGCGGCGGCAGACGAAGAATCCGTTCCAGGTCAGGCGGCCGCTGGCGGGATCCGCATTCAATTTTTGCGACGAATGGATGGCACTGGCATGGAACACACTGCCGCCGTCGTAGAAGACCAGTCGATTCCATCGCGGCTCGATCTCGGCGATTTTTTCAAACCAATGATTCGAGTCTGCCGGGTAGGAAGGATCAATTCCGTATTTATGGCGGAATTCCGCAGCCGCCAACACGCCGGATTCGTGTATCAGCAGCGCGGTTTCGTGCTCGCTGCGCAGTGGGCGGAAAAACGCCGTCCCGCCTAGCGAGGCATCCTTGAAAAGATAGAGTACTGATGCGCCGACGATGCGATCTGCAGCGAGATCGAGTCGATCGCGATGGCAGATCCACTGCCGCGGCTCGAGCTCGTCGACGCGTCGTGTGACCATCGCGAGGCGACTGTACATGCGCAGCGTGCGGCGCGCGCCGAGCCTAGCGCGAACATGCTCTGAAAAATACACGTCGAGTCGCGCGGATAGCTCATCGGGCATGCGCAGTTCGACGCCGGGATAGGCATTGAACGGGGCGGCCGCAAAGGATTCCCGGTGCTCGGCGGCCAGCGCGATCCAGCGCTGCGGATCGCTCAGGGCATCATCGATCAGCAGGCATTCGCGATCGGCGCCGATCGGGATGGACTGGATCTTCGGATTTGGATTGAACATGCCGCGATGGTCGAGCGCGCGCACGCTTCGCGCAAGTGCGGAATTGGCTGTGATAACCGACGAAGTCGCCGTTCACCGACACGGTTTCGGGCATCCGGACTACGGCCATGTAGGAAATTTCCTACATGACGACGCGACAAAACCCCAATGACCGCGGCGCGCCGTTAGTGGATGCTGCCCTCTCCGCTCGACAAGGTAAACCGCATCATGCGTCAAGAAGCCCGCGACACCCTCGCCACGATCAAGACCCTGAGCCGGCTCGAAGCCTGGATCCGCTGCGCCAAGGCCGAACTCGCCAGCACTCCACGTGATGAATTGCTTGCCGAGTTCATCCGGGTCAACGAGCGTCTGGTTGCCGAGGAGACGCGCAAGCTACTGGCCGCTTGAGTCTACGCATCGGCCATCAGTCGTCCGTCGGTGGTTGCACACGCACATGCCGGAGTAACCACGGCCTGAAGAATAAGGCGACGAGTAAGAACAATCCGAACGGATCGTTACGATACCGAATGGTATGCAAGCCGGGTGCGTGAAGCGAAAGATGTTGCAATCGTGATTTCTGTCGCAACCCAATAGCCCGAAAATACGAACGCCCAGCCGGGGAGGGACGGCGGGGCGCAAGGTCGAGCAAACAAGCAATCCGCTCGACGGGATCACACTGAAGGAATTACTCCTTCGGCATCAACACACTGTCGATCACGTGAATCACGCCGTTCGACGCTTCGATGTCCGTGGCCGTAACCTTGGCGTTGTCGACCATCACGGTGTCGCCCATTACCTTGATCGTGACCGACTGGCCGTTCACGGTCTTGGCGCTATCGAGCTTGATGACATCCTTTGCTTCGACCTTGCCGGCGACGACGTGGTAGGTAAGGATCGCGGTCAGCTTGGCCTTGTCCTTGAGCAACGCATCAACGGTACCGGCCGGGAGCTTTGCAAACGCGGCGTCGGTCGGTGCAAACACGGTGAACGGACCCGCG
>JBBQTY010000122.1:0-12278 GCA_038234445.1 Lysobacterales bacterium | reverse complement strand
CGGATCGTCCAGCCAGAACGACAGCTTGGAACCGATCGCCGCACCCATCGCTGCGCCGACAACGACCCAAAGGCTATTTCCGGCATCGGCCAGTGCGGGCAGGCTGAGCCGACGACGCTGGCGCAAATAGATTTGCGTTCCGACCGCGTAGGCAGCCATCTCGAAAAGCGTGTGTATTGCTATTGGAGACAAGCTCATTGGCTTGCCGAACAGACAGTTGTGGGTAAATCCATTTGTAGCAAAAAAATGAGACCTGCGAGTCGAAGTCGATGACTCCATCGAATCGAAGGAGTGAAGCAGGCTCTCGAAACGTTTCGCCGCATAGTCAGTGCCTCTCGATGCAAGGCGCGAAACCGCGCATCGCGCAAGAATAGATGACAATGGACCTTGCACGCCAAGCTCAATCCAGCTCGAATGGGGTGAAACGGTACAGGCGATCGATCGGTAAACCCGGAACGCAGGCGACGAACTTGCGATCGGTCTCGAATACCAGCGGCATGCCGCGACATTCGACTCGGGCGACGTTTGGTGGATTGACCTAGCGAGTGTCGACGTCAATTTCTTCGTCGCTGGACACGCGAGGCAAGGGGACATCAGCGATTGCGGTATCCTCTGCTGATGATGCGCAGATCTTGTGGACGTTGCGGCCTTGGCGGATCGCGCAACGGTGAGCTGGACATAAGGTTTAGAGTCGTCAGAGTATGCAAACCCAAGTGGCGCTTACGAAGGCAATGGCCCTTGAAACTCTCTTGATCCCGGATGACTCAGTGAGCAACTGATGAAACGTACCTGGACAATCATCGGCGTCGCTGATGTCACACGAAGCTATCAGTGGTATCAGACCTTGTTTGGACAGGCGCTGACGGCGCCCGCGCATGATTATTTCGGACAGCTCCTCGATGATGACGGAACGGTGCTGCTCTGCCTGCACCAGTGGGGTGCGCACGATCATCCAAGTTTGACCAGCCCGGAACGTGCTGAACCCGGAAACGGATTGCTGTTGTTTTTCCGCGTCGATGATTTCGAGGAGTCATTGGTGCGGGCGCGTTCGCTGGTTGCCCAGTTCGAGGACGAGCCGCAGTTGAATCCGGGGACCGGAACGATGGAGTTCACGTTGCGTGATCTGGATGGCTATTTCGTCATGATCAATGCACTTGATGCGGATCGAGCGCCACAATCAATTGTCGCGTAGCGTTCATGCGCTTGTTGATTCGCATTGGGACGATCGAGTCACTTTGATTTGCGTGCTTCGTCGATGAGGAACCGGGTGGCTTGTGCAGAAGCGCAAAGCGAAACAATGGACTGGTTCAGGCGAGAGGCTTGTGTGAAGAATCAGCTCGCCATACAAGCGCGCACGGGCGCGAAGCTGCGCCGATGCTGCGGACACGGGCCGAGGCGCTGCAAAGATTCGACATGCGCGGCGGTCGGATAACCTTTGTGTTTGGCGAAGCCATAGCCGGGATGGATTGCGTCGAGTTCGCACATGATGCGATCGCGTTCGGTTTTGGCGAGGATCGAAGCCGCGCTGATGGCGGCTTCGGTGGCGTCGCCGCGAACGATGGCCTGGCCGCGACACGAAAGATCTTTCGGAACGCGATTGCCATCGATCAAGGCGAGCGTAGGCACAATTGCAAGGGCGGCGACGGCACGTGACATGCCGGCCATGGTCGCGCCGAGAATGTTCAGTTGATCAATTTCTTCGGCTTCGACTATGCAAATCGCAAAGGCGAGCACGTGGGCGCGGATTTCGAGAGCTAGCTGGTCGCGACGTGTGGCGCTCAATATCTTGGAATCAGCCAGTCCCTTGATCGGTCGGGCAGGATCGAGAATGACCGCAGCAACCACGACGGGCCCGGCCAGCGGACCGCGACCGGCTTCGTCGACGCCGGCGATCCATTCGCCTTCGCGGCGTTCGATCGCTATGTCAAACAGATCAGTCCTCATCACGCACAGCCTTGAGCGTGTTGAATAGATAGTCGTGATACGAGCCGAGCAGGTTGCGATCCTTGCAGGTCAGATATTGCCCATTGCAGCGATCGCGGAGCAGGCTATTCGCCTGGTAGAACGCATCCTTCGGCACGCCTGCGGCATCGAGCAGCATCGAGCCCAGGTAAACGATATCAAGCGCCTCGTAAGGCTTCATCGACGCCATCGGAAAGCTCGTCAGCAGGCGATAGTAGGTAACCCGGCTGTCATTCTTGCCGGCTGATTTCGGCGCAGTTTTTGGAATCACATGCATGGCGCCATCGAATGAAGGCTGGTGATCGCCGAAATGCATCAACACGGTGGGCCGTCCGCTGCCCCACAGCAACTCGCGCATCGAGTCGATCATCGCGCTCGATAGCGCGGCGCGTTGCAGATAGTTGCCGAGATTGAGATTGAGCCAATCATCCAGCGCAGCGGGTTTGAATGTGCCGGGGAATAGCGGTTTGTTGAAAGGCGCGGGCAATTGATCCAGCGGCAGCATGTGCGGGCCGTGTTGATGCAAGGTAAGGGTAAAAATGAAAAGCGGTTGATCCGGATGCGCCTCGGTTTCGTCGGAATAGATCTGATGAAACACTTTGAGCAAGTCGGCGTCCGTGCTCTCCCAGCCGAGGCCGAAATCGGTGCCGTCGTAGAACATGTCGAAGCCATAATTCTTGTAGGCATTGCGGGCGTTGAGAAATTCGCCGCTGTGCGAATAGATCGCGATCACGCGATAGCCGGCAGCCTTGAATGCGCGTGCAAGGCTGAATTTGACGCGTGGCGCCAGACTGTAGGGCGCGTATAGACCGGCGTTGCCGAACAGCACATCGGCAAGGCCGGTTTCGAGGGCGAATTCGCTGGTCCAGGTACCACCGCCAAAGGTGTGCACGATCAATGGACTACCCGCGCGCGTGTCCGGGCCCGTCTTGAACATGTCGAGATCGCATTGTGGAATCGTGCACAGATTGAGCAGGTGCGGATAAAAGGTGCTCTCTTCGAGGATCGCAACCACATCGGGCCGATGCTGCGGTGCTTTCAGTGGTGTTTTGATCGACCAGGAAATCGTGCGATCGACGTGTGCCGGAGTGGGCGGAATACGCGCTTCGGTATCGCTGAATGAGGTCAGGAAAGCCGTCAGGTAACTGCGATCGGTAATGGTTGCCCACATGGGTTTGTTGAAAACGCCCGAAAACGGTCCGCTCGGCAGCAGGCAGACAACGAGTATCGCGAGCGAAGCGAGCAGCCCGGCGCCACGCAGCAGCAGCGCTGACGTATGGCGCAAGCGCAGGCGCTCCGGCACCACTTCCCAGCGCCAGGCAGGAATCAGAAGCAGCGGAATCAGGACGACGACGGACACACAAAAACCGATCAGGATCGGATAACGACTGATGACGTCGATGGTCTGCCAGTTGAAGTAGTACTTGAGATCGGGCGCGAGTGCCGGCGTCATGAGGAATTCGAGCTTGAGCATGCTCGCCGTCGCCAGAGTGCCCGCCAGCATTGCCGGAACGATCAAGGCAAATGCCGCGCGAGCCGAGGCGAACAACAGGGCCAGGGTGAAACTACCAACGATTGCCGCGGCGAAGGCTTTTTCGAGTCCGAGTTTTTCCGCAAGCGGAACCAAAGCGAACATGATGAGATAGGCAAGAATCGCGAATCCGCGCAGCAAGCCGAGGCGGAGCCGTTGTTTCGAGCGGCGAATCGCGAGATTCGCATCGGTTTCGGGGGTCGTCATCGCCAATCCGGTTGAGCTGAAAATGATGCGGGTGTGTTTCTCACGGGGTGCTCACTTCAATCCTCAAGTACCGCCGCCGCTGCGCTACCGCTGCCATCGCCGATCAATTGACGGTGCAAGCGCACATATTCGGCAAGCAACTCAGGTTCGATTCGACGCTCGATCAACGGCCCGCGCAAAGCCTCGGCCAGCGCCTGCGGGGTGCAGCGAGTCTGCATCAGTTCCGGCACGATTTCCCGACCGGCCAGGTGATTCGGCAGCGAATAGCGCTCGACCTTGAGCAATCCAAACAGTTTGACGATGCGATACGTCAGCGTCGCCAGACGATACGCCACAACCATCGGCCGCTTGGCCAGCATCGCCTCGAGCGCCGCAGTTCCGGAGGCGAGCAGGATCGCGTCGGCGGCGATCATGGCGGAGTGGGAGTGGCCGTCGATTAGAACGATCGATGGCCGCGATGACCAGCCATTCGGCTGTTGAAAACCGATATTCGAAATTCGGGATTCGATAGGCAGGCCAATGGCTTCACGCGATGGTTCGTGCTGTCCGAATCCCGAATCCCGCTTTTCGACAGCCGAACGGCTGGTCATCCCGAATCCCGCTTTCGCGACTTCAATTGCGAAAGCCTCCCGGCATGCCGCATTCGCCATCGGCGCAATCACATGCAGATTTGGAATCTCTTTGGCGAGCAGGATTGCGGCATTGATGAAGTCGGCACCGAGACGGCGGATCTCGCCGAGGCGGCTGCCCGGAAGCAGGGCGAGCAACGGAACGTCGAGTGGGATACCGAGGCTTTCACGAGCCGCACGCTGATCGGGTTCAAGCGCAAACGAATCGGCCAACGGATGACCGACGAATTGTGCATCGACGCCATGCTTGGCATAGACCGCAGGTTCCATCGGGAACAGGCAGAGCACGCGATCGGCGCTCTGGCCAATCGTCTGCGCGCGTTTTTCTCGCCAGGCCCAGATCGATGGACTGACATAATGGATCGTGCGGATTCCGGCTCGTTTGAGCGTGCGCTCAAGGGCGAGATTGAAATCGGGCGCATCGATGCCGATAAAGGCATCCGGCCGCAGTGCCAACGTGCGTTGCCGCACCTCGCGACGAATCCGCAGCAAACCCGGAAGATGGCGCAATACTTCGGCCAATCCCATCACCGCGAGCCGCTCGGCCGGAAACCACGCATCGAGTCCCGCCGCGATCATGCGCGACCCACCAATCCCGGCGAAACGTGCATCGGGATATCGATCACGCAAGGCTTCGATCAATCCTGCGCCGAGCAAATCCCCGGACGCCTCGCCGGCGACAAGAACGAAGTGCCGGGATTTGGGATTTGGGAATCGGGATTCGGTCATGGTCTCGTGCAATCCCTCGGTCGCGCGCACATGCCAAGTTTCAGTTGGGAATCCGGATATGGGGAAATCACATCGAAGCGAGGTCGCCTTTTCGAATCCCGAATCCCGAATTTCCAATCCCGGCTCTTACCGCACCAACGAGCGTTGAGAGCGCTCAATAAAATCAATCATCAGCTTCACATCCGGTGCGGCTTCCGCAGCGCGGGCGAGTTCGGATCGGGCCTCGGAGAGTGGCAGACCGGAGTTGTACAAGGTGCGATAGGCGCGTTTGATCGACATGATGCGTTCGGCGGAATAGCCACGGCGGCGCAAGCCTTCGGAGTTGATTCCCTTCGGTTCGGCAAAGCTGCCGGCAACCGTCACATACGGAGGCACGTCGCGATTGATGATCGCACCCATCGCGGTGAACGCATGCGCACCGATCTGGCAGAACTGGTGGACCAGGGTGAAGCCGCCGAGGATGACCCAGTCATCGACAGTGACATGACCGGCCAGCGACGAGGCATTCGAAAAGATCGCATTGTTGCCGACTACACAGTCATGGGCGATGTGCACATAGGCCATCAGCCAGTTATCGTTACCAATGCGGGTCACGCCGCCGCCGTCCTCGGTACCGCGATTGAACGAGACAAACTCGCGGATGACGTTGCGATCGCCAATTTCCAGACGCGATGATTCGCCGTGAAATTTCTTGTCTTGCGGTGCGGTACCCAGCGAGGCGAACTGCCAGATTCGGTTGTCCTTGCCGATTCGCGTATTGCTCTCGATGACCACGTGCGGTCCGATCGTCGTGCCGTCTCCGATTTCGACGTCGGGACCGATAATGCTGTAGGGACCGATGCTGACATTTTCGCCGATCCGTGCGGCGGGATCGACCAGCGCGGTGGAATGGATCATCACGCCCTCCGCTCGGCGCAAAGCAGTTCCGCTTCGGCGACCACTTCTCCATCGACCTTGGCCTGGCCCCAGAACAGGCCCATGCGCCGCAACATGCGCTTTTGCTCAACTTCGAGAACGAGCTGATCGCCCGGCACGACGACACGGCTGAAACGCGCCTTGTCGATCTTGACCAGATAAAAAAGCGCCGGCTGACTGGGATCCTTGGTCACCGAAAGTTGGACAAGCGTTCCGGATGCCTGAGCCAATGCCTCAATCACGAGAACGCCGGGCATCACTGGATTGCCGGGAAAGTGGCCCTGGAAAAACGGCTCGTTGATGGTGACGTTCTTGATCGCGGTCAGACGCTTGCCGGGCTCCCACGACAAGACGCGGTCGATCAGCAGAAACGGGAATCGATGCGGCAACAATTGGGCAATGCGCCGCACGTCGATCGGGCCGTTTGCCGGCGACGGATTCGGATCATTCATTCGGAGTTCCCTTTTTCAAGTCTGTAACGTGTCGAGCCAGCTCATCGAGATGTTTGAAGCGCGCTGCATTGCGTCGCCACTGCCGACTTTCCTGGATGGGTGTTCCGGACGAATATTCGCCGGATTCGCGAATCGAATGGGTAACCAGGCTCATCGCCGTGATGGTGACCCGATCCGCAATCGTCAGATGGCCAATTATGCCAGCCCCGCCGCCGATCAGGCAGTACCTGCCGATCCGGCTGCTGCCTGCAATCGCCGCGCAGCCAGCCACGGCGGTATGCGCGCCGATGCAGACGTTGTGCGCGATCTGGATCTGGTTGTCGAGGCGGACATCCTCTTCGAGCACGGTGTCTTCGAGCGCGCCGCGATCAATCGAGGTGTTGGCGCCGATCTCGCAGTCATCGCCGATCAAGACACCGCCAAGCTGGGGTACCTTGATCCAGTGGTCGCGATCAAACGCAATGCCGAAGCCGTCAGCGCCGAGCACGGCGCCGGAATGGATCAGTACGCGCTGACCGATCCGAACCCGGCAGACCAGGGTGACGCGCGGCATCAGGCGTGATTGAGCGCCGATCACGCAATCAGCACCGACGAAGCACAGCGCGCCGAGGTTCACGTTGTCTTCGATGACCGCATTTTCTTCGATAACGCAATTGGGTCCGATCGAGGCGGTTCTTGCGACACGCGCGGAATCCGCAATGATGGCACTCTTGTGGATCCCCGCAATCGCGCTGCCTTGCTGCTCGAACAGGCCGGCCACCTTGGCGAAGGCGACATACGGATCGTTGGCAACGAGTAGAGCCGGTCCGCCCTCAGCGATGGCATCGGCATCGCTGGCACGCACGATCACGGCCGACGCGGCAGTGTCGTCAAGTTGGGCTCGGTAACGCGGATTGGCCAGAAAGCCGAGCTCGCCCAATCCGGCACGGGCCAGCGTGCCGACGCCTTTGATTTCGATCTGCCCATCGCCGCGGAGCTCCAGTCCGAAGCGGGCGGCAAGCTCACCGAGGCGGTGTGAAACGCTCACGGCGTGGATGCCTGATTCTTGAACGCGCGCTTCAACCGTTCGAGAACCTGATCGGTGACGTCGATGCGCTGGCTCGCATAGACCACCGGGCTCGGCACGATCAGGTCGATATTTTGCTCGCGGGCGAACTCGATCACCGCGTTGTTGATTTCGCGCCAGCTGCGATCGAGCTCCTGATCGCTGCGGGATTTGAGTTCGCTGCGCAAATTCTCGCGCTTGCGCTTGATCGAACGATCCAGTGCATCGATCTCGCGGCGCAAGGCTTCTGCATCGGTGCGCTGCATGCCTGCACTTTCGCGCTCCTGGCGCGAGCGCATCGTCGCCAATCGGGTTTCCTCGCCACTCAGCTCACTGTCGCGCGGCGAGAACTCGCGCTCCAGTTTCTGGCGCCCCGCGACAACCTGGGGCGCATTGTCGAGCAGGCGTTTCATGTCGACATAGCCGATACGCATCGCCGTTTGCGCCAGCACGGGCCATGAGGCGATCATCAACAGCGCTGCCAGCAGCGTGCTTGTGATCAACGTCAATGATGCGCGGCTGGCCTTGTTCACCTATTCGATCCGTTCAGCGTCTCGCCACTCGGCAACCATCCCGATGCCGATGCCTGGCCACTTCGCGACACGACTCCGTGCTGACGCCGAAGCTTGAGTCACAGTCGGTGCCGGTAGGTCGAGTGGCTTCCGAATGATCAGAATAGGGGGGAGAAGCAAACTAGCCAAGCCTGTTCTCCCCGAAAACTTCGAATGCCGTCGATCGATTGCGTTTCGCTTCTGCCAATCCTGGGCTAGAACTGGGGCCCGAAGGTGAACTGGATCGTCTCGGTATCGTCGCCATCCTGTTTGCGCAGCGGTTTGGCGATGCTGATGATGATCGGCCCGATCGGCGCGCGCCACTGGAATGACAGGCCGGTCGAAGCGCGCAGCTCTTTTGCGCTCCAGGAGTTGTAGTCCTTGAACACGTTGCCGACATCGACAAACCACGATAGCCGTGTGGTGTTGTCGCTTTCCTTGACGAATGGGGTCGGGAAGATCAACTCGGCCGTCGCCACCGTCTTGAACGCACCGCCGAGTGGCTGACGGAAACCGCTGCCGAAATCGTTTGGGCCGAGGGTGTTGTCGCGGAAGCCGCGGATATCCGAACTGCCGCCGGCGAAGAAGTTCTCGAAGAACGGCAAACCGCTGGCCGTATAGATCGAGGTGACCGGCGGATCCTGTCCATTGTCCACCGAGGTGCGACTGACGCTCTTGTAGCTGTCGCCGTAGCCGAGCGAGGCGCTGCCGAACAACGTCAGTTTTTCGGTCAGAGGGATGTACTTGGAATACAGATAACGGAACTTGAAATACTCGACCGTCGAACCGGGCAGGGTGGTCTCGAACGAAGCGGTCTGCAACGAGCCGCGGGTCGGGTTGTAGAACTTGTTGCGCGTGTCATGCGCCCACGACAGCTCGATGTTGCCGGTATGGAAGGTGTTGTGATTGAGCGCAAACAGATAGTCGCGGAATTCGCGCGGGGTCGAGTTGCCGAACGTGCGGATCGTGGTTTGGCTCACACCGATGCGCGTGTTCAGCGTGTCGCTCTCGGTCAATGGCAGGCCGAGATAGGTACTGAAATTATCCGAATTGGTCAGGTAGTTGGCGATGTTCGCCTGGCCCGAGTCGAGTTCGCGATGGCTGATGTCGTAACCGAGGCCAATGCCGGAATCGGTCAGGTACGGCTCGAAATACGAAAGACTGTAGGTTTTCAGATACGAGCTGCGCTGCAAGGTGACACCGATGCGATCGCCGGTGCCGAAGAAGTTGTTCTGTTGCAGAGCGATACTCGTGATCAGGCCCTGCACCTGCGAGTAGCCAACGCCAAACGTGAAACTGCCCGATGGCTGCTCTTCAAGCGCGATGTTGATGTCGACCTGATCTTCCTGCCCCGGTACTCGCGGTGTTTCGATGGTGACGGTCTTGAAGTAACCCAGGCGCTGCAGGCGAATTTTCGAGCGATCAATGGCCGCCTGTGAATACCAGGCGCCTTCAAGCTGACGAATCTCGCGCCGCACGACCTGATCTTCGGTATGCAGATTGCCCTTGAACGTGATTCGACGCACGTACACGCGCTTGCCCGGATTGACCTGAAAATTAAGGCCGACCTCGCGCTTGTCGCGATTGATCTCGGGAACCGGATTGACCTCGGCGAACGCATAGCCGATGTTCGACAGCACCGAAGTGATGGCATCGGAGGATTGCTCCACCTTGCGCCGCGAGAAGATTTCGCCGGTCTTGATCGACAACTGCTTGCGCAGATCTTCGTCCGTGAGAATCAGGTCGCCGGTCAGCTTTATGTCAGTGACTTTGTATACTTCGCCTTCCTTGATGTTGGCGACGACATACATCTTGCGCTTGTCCGGGCTCATCGAAACCTGGGTGGAGTCCACCGCGAAATCGACATAGCCGCGATCGAGGTAGAACGACGACAGACGCTCGAGATCGCCGGACATCTTTTCGCGCGAGTACTGGTCATCTTTCGAGTACCACGACGTCCAGTTGGTCGTATCGGACTGGAAATCGTCGCGGATCTTCTTGGCCTTGAAGGTTTGGTTGCCGACGATGTTCAAGTGCTTGATCTGCGCCGGCTTGCCTTCGGCGATGTTGATCGCGACCTCGACACGGTTGCGATCCAGGTTCACCACGGCGGTCTTGACCGACACGTTGTACTTGCCGCGGTTGTAATACTGGCGGGTCAGTTCCTGCTGCACGGAATCGAGCTTGAGGCGATCGAAGGTCTCGCCTTCGGCCAGGCCGATACCTTTGAGGCCCTTGAGCAGCTCCTCATCCTTGAGGTCCTTGTTGCCGCGCAAGGAGACCTTGGAGATCGACGGCCGCTCGGTCAGCTTCACGACAAGAATGTCGCCCTGTCGATCGAGGCTGACATCGTTGAAGAACCCGGTCTTGTACAGCGCGCGTATCGCCTGTTCGGCGCGATCGGACGTAAGCACATCGCCTTTCTCGACCGGCAGATAGGTGAACACCGTACCGGGCGCGATTCGCGACAGGCCGTCGATGCGGATATCCGACACAGTGAAGCTGTCGAAGGCGAAGGCATTCTGGGTGCTGAGCCAGGCTAGCAAGAGCAGGGCGGCGATACGCTTCATCGTCACTTCCATTGGGGCAGGGTCGGCTGGCGGCGAGGGCACACCGCTTCCGTTGTTATTGGGCAGAACCGACTCAGTGAATGAGCCGAAGAATATCGTTGTAAAACGCCAGCCCCATCAGGGCCACCAGCATCATCAGGCCAACATATTGGCCCGCAATTTGGCTGCGTTCACTCACCGGACTGCCTTTGATCAACTCGATAAGGTAATACAGCAGGTGCCCGCCGTCCAAGATCGGGATCGGCAACAGGTTGATTATCGCCAACGACAGCGAGATCAGCGCAAGGAAATTGAGAAACCAGGCAAGACCCATTTGAGCCGAGCCGTTGGCGAAACGCGCAATGGTGATGGGCCCGGACAGGTTTTCGAGGCCGGCGCGCCCGACAATGAGCATCTTGATCATGCCGAGCGAGCTTTTGGTGGTATCCCAGGTTTCCGCGAAGGCGCGGGGAATCGCTGCCAGTGGGCCGTAATGCAGGGTTGCATCGTAGCCGTTGACACTGCCGATGCCGATGACGAAGCGGGATTTTCCATCCCCTGTGTCGAGTGTTGTTGCGTCAAGCCCGATATCCAGTTGATCGCCACCACGCTGGATGACCAGCTGCAGATGCGGGTTCTTGGCCGCCTCCTCAGGCACGATCGTCTCGATATCGGCAAACGTCGATACCTCGCGGCCATTGATGCGCAGGATGCGGTCACCGACCTTGATACCGGCAGCGGCTGCCGGTTTGTCGTCGGCGACCAGGCCAATCACGGCCGGACGTTCGCGCGGTGCCAAAGACAAACCGATGCGATCGAACAGTTTGTCTTCGGCAATGCCGGCTTCGAGATGGCTGAAAGCGAGATTGTGGGTGGAGACCTGCTGATTTGCCGAGGTCACCTCAAGCGCGGCATCGGTGCGACCGACCGCACTCTCGCCAAGCTTCTGGATAGCCTTGCTCCACGAATCGATGGGCGTGCCATTGATCGCGGTGATGCGGTCGCCCGCCTGAATCCCCGCTTCGGCGGCGACACCGGTCGGTGCCGCGACGATCGGCAGGAAATCCGGCTTGCCAACCACGAACATCAGCCAGAACGCGAACAGGGTGAAGATCAGATTGAAAGCGGGCCCGGCCGCTGCGATCGCCATGCGCTGGCCGACCGGCTTGCGATCATGCGCCTGCTTGAGCACCTCGGGGCCAACAACTCCCTCGATCTCGCGCGCTTCGAGCATCTTGACGTAGCCACCGAGTGGAATCGCCGCGATGACAAACTCGGTACCGCGGCGGTCAAAACGCGAGATCAGCGGCTTGCCGAAGCCGACCGAAAACCGCAACACCTTGACCCCACACAAGCGGGCAACAATGAAGTGGCCGAACTCGTGAAAGGTGACCAGAAGGCCGAGGGTGACGATCAGCCACCACACGGATCCGAAAAACTCGCTCATTCCAACGTCTCGATAATCATGCAGCCAGACCGGCAATGATACGTTGTGCTTCGCGTCGCGCCGTTAAATCACTGTCAATCAGTGCGGAAAGGTCGCTGACGGAGCCTGCGGCACATCGGCTCAGCGATTCCTCGACAACGGCCTCGATGGCCAAAAATGGGAGTTGTCCGTCGAGGAAGGCGGCTACGGCCTCCTCGTTGGCGGCATTCAGCACGGTTGGCGCGATGCCACCGGTCGCAAGCGCCTGATAAGCCAGATCCA
>JBBQTY010000121.1:0-12535 GCA_038234445.1 Lysobacterales bacterium | reverse complement strand
ACAAGGCATGGGCGTGCACGGCATGCGTGTCAGCACCACTGAGGAATTCAACAAAGCGCTGGAATACGCCTTGGCCAATCCTGGCCCGCACCTGATTGAGGCGATGGTGCCGGAATCGCTGAATGGCGTGAAGCGCAAGATATTGCCGTGGATTCTGCGTTCGTTACCCGGCCTGCCACTGTCGGTGACGCGGGCGATCAAAAGGAAAATCGCACCGTGAGCATGCTGCCTCGACTTTCTTTCGGCATGATCCACGTACATGAATGATCCCACCGATCCCGCCCAACTCGAAGCGATGAGAAACGCGATCATGCAGGGCTCGGCCTATCGCCTTGCTCAAGATGATGCCGAGTTTCTCAACAGTGATGATTTGCGCCCACTGCGCTTGCAACTTGAAATGCTCAAGCCCGAGCACGATCTTCGCGAACAAGGTATCGCCTCGACCGTGGTTGTTTTCGGCAGTGCGCGCGTTGTTTCCGAAGCGCAAGCACAGATGGCTCTCAATGCAGCCGAAGCAAGCGCGGCGAGCAAAGGCGATCATGATCCAGCAAACGCTGCAGGGCTGAAAGCGGCCAGACATCAGCTTGATCAATCTCGCTACTACGAACAGGCGCGGCGATTCAGCCATCTTGTCTCAACCCGGTTTCAGCAGGAAGGTCGCCGCGATTTTGTCGTCGTCACCGGCGGCGGCTCCGGCGTCATGGAGGCGGCCAATCGCGGCGCCTTCGAAGCCGGTGCGCGCTCGATCGGCCTCAACATCATCCTGCCGCACGAACAGCGACCCAATCCCTACATCAGTCCCGAGCTGGCCTTTCGTTTCCACTATTTCGCGTTGCGCAAGATGCATTTCCTCATGCGGGCTCGCGGCCTGGTCGCGTTTCCGGGCGGCTTTGGCACACTCGATGAGTTGTTCGATGTGCTGACCCTGGTGCAAACCGGGAAAATGCCGCGCATCCCGATTGTCCTGTTCGGTCGCGACTTCTGGAAGCGCCTCATCGATTTCGACTATCTCGTCGATGAAGGATACGTCAGCACCGATGACCTTGAACTTTTCACCTGTGTCGACACGGCCGAGGAGATTGTCAGCGCTCTCACTGACTTCCAAAAGCAAACATCCTCCGGCGCCAGGCCATGAACACAGCCGCTTTCATAGGGCGATCGATGCGAAGCGTGTCCCGCCGCATGCGATGGAGAAAGCAAACGCATCAACCACTCGCGTTCTGGAGCATGAGCGTAAACGGCGGTATATCTCGCACCTTACTGGGATGGGCGAAACCCTCGAAGCGGGTTTCTCTCTTTTGAGCCAAGTCCGGCAGGATGCAATCAATCGATCTTGATCGATTCGCTCATGCCGGGAAGCTGGCAACTGAATCCTCTCGATTCCAGCATCTCTTGCAGCTTGAGCATGCCGCGATCGTATTCGCCGTGGACAAGGAAAACCTTTTTCCTCGGCGCATCGCCGAGCCAATCAAGCAAAGCCGGTTGATCGGCATGCGCAGAGAAACCGTTGATCGTCCACACCTGGGCGCGTACCGGAATATCGTCGTTGAAGATTCTCACCGACGCGGCTCCGTCGACGATGCGTCGCGCCAGCGTGCCTTCGGCTGCGTAGCCAACGAACACGATGCTGCTGCGCTCGCGTCCGAGATTGTGCTTGAGGTGATGGCGCACGCGTCCGCCGTTGCACATACCTGATCCGGCCAGGATCACGGCCCCGCTTTCGATGCTGTTGATCGCCATCGATTCACTGGACTCGCGGGTGAAATGCAGACCCGGCATTCCGAACGGATCGCCATGCTCCAGCTCTTCGATGAAACCGAGATCAAAACACTCGGGATGGCGACGGAAGATCTCGGTGGCCGAGATCGCCATCGGTGAATCGAGAAACACGCGCAGATGCTGCGGCAACTTGCCGTTGCGCAGGCCCTGATGCAGGTAGTAGAGAATTTCCTGGGTGCGCTCAAGCGCAAACGTCGGGATGACAACATTGCCGCGTCTCTCATTCGTCTCGCGAATGGCCTGATACAACTCCTCGACCGAATCGGGCCCCGAACGATGCGGACGATCGCCGTAGGTGCTTTCCATGATCACGTAGTCAGCCTCTGGCGCCGGCATCGGATCACGCACGATAGGTCGGCCCGAATTGCCGAGATCCCCGGAAAACAGCATTCGCCGCTGAATCTTGCCATCGTCCACATCGAGCAGAATCGATGCCGAGCCAAGAATATGCCCGGCATCGAGGAAGCGTGCATGGATGCCGTCGGAGACCGCGAGCGTATCTCCGTAGGTCACGTCGGCAGCGAAGAAATCGAGCGCATGCAACGCATCATTGATCGTGTACAGCGGTGCATCGACCTCGTCATTGTGTTGTCGCGCGGCGGCGCGGCGTGCCCCTTCTTCCTGCAAGCTGGCGGAATCGAGCATGACCACGCGGGCCAGCTCGCGAGTAGCCGCGGTGGCATGGATTCTCCCGCGAAAGCCTCGCCTAACGAGCAGTGGAATGCGTCCGCAATGATCGAGATGCGCATGCGTCAGCAGTAGCGCATCGATCGAAGCCGGGTCGAAATCAAACGGCTCGGCATTGGCCTGCTCGGTTTTTCGGCTGCCTTGAAACAAGCCGCAATCGATCAGCACACGACGGTCGTTGCAGATCACCAGATGGCAGGATCCGGTGACCTGTTTGGCGGCGCCATGGCAACTGTAGAGGATCATGCGGTCTTCTCCGTGGATTGGGAATCGGCGTGTTTGCCGAGATGACGATCGATCGAGCGCAGCCCTTCCAACCATGCGACGGTCAGCGTGAGCATGGCAAGGACAAAAGCGAATGCCGAAGGAGCCGGCAGGGTGACTTGCATGACCGTCCTCAGAAACGGCACTGAAACGACCAGTACCAGCATCGCCACGATCGCGGCGAACATGCGCGGCAGCCAGCGATTACCGGTCCGTTCGCGGCCGAACAGCAGAGCATCGGGATGGCGATTGGCGAGGATCAACAGGAACAGCCCTAATACCAGCGCCATGAACACGGCCGTACGAGACATGTCCACCGAATAGCCCTTTGCCAGCATCGTGCCAAAACCGGCGAGCAGGAGTGCTGCAAAGCCCAGGCCCTGGATTACAGCCGCGCCGAGATGACGCCTGGCGAACGGCGATTCGTCAGGCCGGCGTGGCGGTCGCGTCATCGTGTCTGCAGCCGCGGGCTCGGCCTCGAAGACGATCGAACAGGCCGGATCGATCAGCAGTTCGAGCAGCACGATGTGTACCGGCATCAGCAAGACCGGCCAATGCAGCAAGGCAGGCACGAGCGCGAGCGCAATGATCGGCATGTGCACAGCGAACACGAAGCGCGTGGCCTTGGCGATGTTGTCGTAGATGCGCCGACCCTGGCCGATCGCGGCAACGATGCTGGCGAAACTGTCATCGAGCAGAACCAGCGCCGCCGCTTCGCGGGCCACGTCGGTGCCGCGTTCGCCCATCGCGATGCCGACGTCGGCGGCCTTGAGCGCTGGCGCATCGTTGACCCCGTCACCGGTCATCGCCACGACCTCGCCATTGGCACGCAGCAATTGCACCAGACGCAACTTCTGTACCGGCTGCAACCGCGCGCAGATATCGGTGTGGCGCAGGCGGCCGCGCAAGGTTTCATCATCGAGCGCATCGATCTCGGCGCCGCTGAGCACCTCCGGGCGCTCGCTCAAACCGACTTGGGTCGCGATCGCGCGCGCGGTGACCGGGTGATCACCGGTCAGCATTAGGATGCGGATGCCCGCCGTGCGACACTCCGCAATCGCGTCGGCGACATCGGCGCGCGGCGGATCGACAAAGCCGAGTAGGCCGAGAAACCGAAAACTGAAATCATGCTGGCTGCGCGGCGCAGCATCGCCCTTCCACAGCCCTCGCGCGACGCCGAGCACGCGCAAGCCGCGCGACGCCATGTCCTCGACCCGGCTCAGGATGACCTGCGCGCTATCGGCATCCAGATGGCACAGATCGATGACGGCCTCGGGCGCACCCTTGGTTGCGAGCAGATGCTGATTGGGTGCATCGGCCGCGAACACACGGGTCATCGCGAGGATTTCCGGCGACAGCCCGTACTCGAATTCGGCCGACCATTGCGCGTGCATGTGTTCAGTACCCTGAAGCCAGCGCAGACCGAAGGCCTGAATCGCTTTCTCCATCGGATCGAACGGATCGGCCGGCGTGGCCAGCATCGCGAACTCGACCAGTTCATGGAAATGTTCCGCAAGTTCATTGGCGCCTGCGTTGCGGAAGTTCACGCCGTCCGCGTCGAGTTCGGCGATCTGCATGCGGTTCTGAGTCAGCGTTCCGGTCTTGTCGACGGCGAGCACCGAGATCGCACCGAGCGCCTCGACCGCGAGCACGCGCCGGGTCAGAACCTTGCGTTGTGAAATGCGCCATGCACCGAGCGCAAGAAACACCGTGAGGATGACCGGAATTTCCTCGGGCAGAATCGCCATGACCAAGGCGATCCCGGCAAGCATGCTTTCGATGATTCCATGACCGCCCCAGAGCCAGTTCAGCAGCACATACGCGCAGGCAATCGCGATACCGGCCAGACTCAGATTTCGGATCAGCCGGCGCGATGCAACTTGCAATCCCGAGTCCGGTTCCCGCGTGGAGGCGAGTGCCGCGCCGATTCGACCGACCGCCGTGGCGTGGCCGATTGCCATCACCTCGGCCAGCCCGACTCCGCGCGTGACCAAAGTACTCGCGAACAAGGCGCCGCTTTCCTCGCCGGGCATCTTGGTCACCGGCACCGCCTCGCCGGTCAACAGCGACTCGTTGGCGTCCAGTTGTCCATCGCGAAGCACGGCATCGGCCGCGATGCGGTCGCCCTCATGCAAGACGAGCAGATCACCGACAACGACATCTTGCCCGGCGATGCGAACCTCCTCGCCCTCGCGCACGACCAGGGCGCGCGGCGCCGAGAGATCACGCAAGGATTCGAGCGCACGCTGGGTCTTGCGTTCCTGAGCCAGGGTAATGCCGATCACAACGAACACGAACGAGAGCAGGAAGACGGCCTCGGCACGATCGCCGAGGACGAGATACAAACCGCCAGCCACCAGCAGCATCAGAAACATCGGCTCACGCAGAACACCGAGCACGATCGAAAACAACGATCGCGATTCCGACCCCGGCAGCCGGTTCGGCCCGCCTTCGCGAAGGCGACGTGCCGCCTCGGCGTGACTAAGGCCCTGAAGGTTCTGCGCAGAAGGCGGCTTCAATGGCGTCATGCGCATGAATCCATTCGTGCCCGCGGTTTTCTCGTCAGCTCAGACGTGGCCATGACTTTCGTCCCGATGCGCAGAACGAAGGCTACGCGTTACAAAGCAGAATCGCACGCTATGGACAGGCGCCGTCTTGATCTGAGTCAGTGCCGCGTTACAACGCGCCCGCTAACCTGCCCTCAACCCGCCAATCCGGTCGCACCGAGGAGATTTCCATGAAGATTCGATCAGTTTGCCTGTCGCCGGCGATCGCCCTGGCTTTAGGTTTCGCGCCATTGGCGATCGCCCAGCATGGGCATGCCGCGCAGGCGACCACGGCAGCGGCGACGATGAAATCCACCGAACGCTTCGCAACCGATGCCGCACTGCGCGAAGGCATGTCGCGTATCCGAAAGGCGCTCGACGATTTGCGTCATTACGAGATGGGCCACATGCCAGAATCGATCGCCAAGCAGCGCGTCGAAGACATCGGCAGCGCGATCGACTATCTGTTCGCCAATTGCAAACTCGACGCCCAAGCCGATAGTGCCCTTCACGCCATCCTGGTTCCGCTACTCGATGGCGTCGAAGCGTTCAAGAAGAATCCTGGAGAGATTTCATCCGTAGGAGCGATGCGCCAGGCAATCGCGGATTATCCACAACGATTTGACGACCCAGACTGGCCTCCGGTAGCTGATTCCGACAGCGAGCATGCGCACTGATGTCATGAGCGATCCGATCCCTGCATGGCAGTGCATCGGCTGCGGCCGTATCGAAGCGCCGCAAACCTGCATCGGTGTTTGCCAGGATCGCAAGATTTTTCTGGTCTCGATGCAAGAGCACAGCGAGGCGCTGGATCAGATCCAGGGTTTGCTGACGCAGATGGACGCCATGCAGCGTTTTGTCACGCGGATCTCGTTGTCGACGCCGAACGCCACTAGTTGGGAAATTTCGTATCGCGCCGCTCAGACGGAAGCGAAGACTCTGCTGGCGACGCTTTGATTCGCCCCGCGTCACGTCGCTGCGATTTGCCGCAGGTTCAACGACTGATGTGATGCAACGCGCCGCCCCGGTGCATCGCGACGTGATCGGTCTTGTCACTTTCGATCTCGTATTGCGGATCGTCTTCGGTGCAGTGGCGGGTATAGCCCTTCCAGCTGAAATTCGACGTGTGGACTTTGCGGATCATGCCGCTGACTTGGCCTGCTTCTGAATTCCAGCCCACATGTTCGCCAATCTTGAATGACTGGCTCATGATCTCTCTCATCTTCTGGTTCTGCCCTTGGCGCGCGGATCAGCCGGCGGAAACGCGATAGAGAACGCTGCCCTTCTCGACAATTGCGCCATGGGTGGGCTCGGCCGCCACGACGCTTCCATGATCCATGATGTGGAATACGGACACACCGCGAGCCAACAGGTAATCGGCAATGATTCTCCGATGGCAGCGCCACCACACCGCTTCCGCGCACATCAACGCACAGCGTTGTTCGTGTGCCCGATTCAACAGCGCTTCCAAGCCATCCGCAAACGCCGTGCTGCGTGCATACGCAGCGTAACGGCCGAAGCTGGCATTGCGCCAGAACGCATCGGCTATCGCGCCTGCCAGTTCGGCTTTTCTGCGACGCCCACACAAGGCCTCAAGATGCCAGTAGTCAATATCTTGGCTGGTCAGACTTTTTTCCAGTGGCTTAGCGTCGTACTGCGGAAATCGGCGCGAGCCTGGCAAGCGACGCACATCGACGACACATTCGATGCGCGATTCGGCAAGCAGTTCCAGAAACCGCCCGATCGGTCGTGTCGAATGGCCGATAGTGAAAATACATGTCGGTATGCGGCTCATGCAAAGAGCATAGGGCCGCCAGACCGAACGCATGCTGAGGCGTTGCAACGAACCCTCGCACGCGTGCGCCAAACCTAGGCAATGAAGGTCATCTGCGTCCGTTCCAGCGATGGGCAGGTGCGCCAATTTCATCGTGCAGCGCTGCCCGCCACGGCGCGAGTTCGATCCCATGGGCTTCAAGCCATTCGGTATCGAACAATGTCTCGGCATAGCGTTCACCGCGGTCACAAAGCAGGGTGACGATGCTGCCTTTTTCGCCGCGCGCGCGCATGTCGGCAGCGAGTTGCAGGCACGCGACCAGATTGGTACCTGAAGATCCTCCGTAGCGCTGACCGAGCAGGGATTCCAGCTGCCATGCCGCGGCGATCGACGCGCCATCTTCCACCTCAACAACCTGATCGATCACCTCGAACAGGAAGCCCGGCTCTACTGCGGGACGACCGATGCCTTCGATCAACGTCGGCTGCATGGCATGCGCAAGGCGATCGCGTCTGCGCCAGCCTTCGGCGAACGCACCACCCTTTGGCTCGGCAACACAGAGCCGCGTGTCCAGACGACGGTAACGCAGGTAGCGTCCTATTGTCGCGGACGTGCCGCCCGTGCCTGCTCCGCAAACAATCCAGTGCGGTTCGGGATGCGGCTCCTTGTGCAGTTGATCGATGATTGATTCGGCGATGTTGTTGTTGCCACGCCAGTCCGTCGCGCGCTCGGCGAGGCCGAACTGATCGAGATGACAGGCGCCGTTGTCGGCGTGTTGACGCGCCTGCGCATGCACCCCGGCGGGATCATCGACAAGATCACAATGGCCGCCCAAGGCCTGGACATCACGAATCTTCGCCGGCGATGTGCAAGCTGGCATCACCGCAGTAAACGACAAACCCAGCAGGCGTGCGAACCAGGCTTCGGAAATCGCCGTGCTACCGGAGGACGCATCGACCACCGCTTGCCCGTCGCACAGTCGCCCATTGCACAATGCGTACAGGTAAAGCGATCGCGCGAGACGATGCTTGAGACTGCCTGAGGCGTGTGCGGATTCGTCCTTGAAGTAAAAATCAATACCGGGAAACCCGGCGAAGGTCAGATGCAGGAGATGCGTATCGGCCGAGCGTGCCAGTTCGCGCTCGAGGCGCGAAATGGCAACGTGGTTCCAGGTGCGGGCGCCATCCGTGGTTTCCGCGCCTGGAATATTGGCGATCATTCGTCCTTGCTCGCCAACAAACTTTGCGCCGGCGCGGAGTCCCTGCCTGGCTGAGTTGTCATGCGCTGCGGCTTGATCCACAGGCGTGCGACAAACCAGCTGAACAGCAACATGCCGAGAGCGAAAATCGTGTCACCGGGCACGCGCATCCAGACCAGCAGATGGATGATCGGCTGGGTCATGAACTCGGCCGAGCGCGCATACCAGTAGCCGTTCTCAAGCACCGCCGAGAGTTGCAGTACACCGAGCGGCAGCAGGGTCAGCACAGCCATCAATGAAAGACCGATGTTGAGTGCCCAAAAAGAGCTGCGCAGCCAGCCTTCGTTCCATTGCACATCCGGCTTCATGCCGCGCATGCAGAACAGCATGAGGCCGAGCCCGAGCATGCCGTAGACGCCGAACAACGCGGTATGACCATGCAAGGCAGTCAGGTTGAGGCCTTGCATGTAGTAGAGCGCGAGCGGTGTGTTGATGAGGAATCCGAACAAACCCGCACCGACCAGATTCCAGAACGACACGGCGAGGAAGAACATGATCGGCCAGCGATAGGCCTGCATCCAAGGCGTGGCGCGTCCGTGTGACCAGGTCTCGTAGGCTTCCATCCCGATCAGCGCCAGCGGTACCACTTCGAGTGCCGAGAACGAGGCGCCGAGGGCAATCACGCCGACGGTGGTGCCGGCGAAGTAGAGATGATGGAAGGTGCCGAGCACACCCCCGGCCATGAAGATGATTGTTGCAAACAACACGTTGACGGTCGCAGTAGCCCCTCTTACGAGGCCGAGTTTGACGAACAGGAAACTGATCACAGCCACCGCAAACACCTCGAAGAAACCTTCGACCCACAGATGCACGACCCACCAACGCCAGTACTCGACCATCGAGATATGCGTGTGCTCGCCCCACATCAGACCTGCACCGTAGAAAAGCGCAATAGCGACTGTCGACAGAAACAGCAAGCCGACAATTGAAGACATCTCATCCTTGCGCCGCAGCGCGGGCCAGAGTGAGCGACCAACGAGGGCCAGCCAGAGCAGCAAGCCGACGAACAGGAAGATCTGCCAGAAGCGGCCGAGATCGACATATTCCCAGCCTTGGTGACCGAACCAGAAATTGTTCGCAAGTCCCATTTTCTGCATGACGGCGAACCATTGTCCGGCGAATGCACCGACCACAATGATGAGCAGGCAGACCCACAGGATATTGACGCCGAGACGCTGGAACTTCGGCTCGTGTCCGGACACTGCAGGACCGATATAGAGACCGGTCGCGAGCCACGCCGTGGCGATCCACAGCACAGCCAATTGGGTATGCCAGGTGCGGGTGAGCGAATACGGCAGGATCTTGGAAATCTCAAAACCGTAGAACTGCTGGCCCTCGACCTGATAGTGCGCGGTGATCGCGCCAAGCAGGATCTGCGTGAGCACGAGTGCCAGCACGACCCAGAAGTATTTTGCGGTGGCACGCATGGATGGGGTGACCGTGATTCCCGCCAATGGATCCGTGGCCGGTGGCGTCAGGTGCGGCTCCTTGCTGTGCCAGGCAGCGTAGTGCCACGCGAGCAGACCGATTCCCAAAATCATGAAAAGGACGCTGAAAACCGTCCACATGAAGGATCCCGGCGTCGGTGAGTTGCCTACCAGCGGTTCGTACGGCCAATTGCTCGTATAGCTGATCTTGCTGTCCGGACGATTGGTCGACGCCGCCCAGCTTGTCCAGAAGAAGAAGCCGGCGAGTTCCTCTCGATGCTTGAGATCAGGCACAGTGTCCTCGCGCATTGCGTAACCTTCGCGCAGCGTGTGCGTGGCTGGATCATTGCCGAACACGCTGACGTAATGGGCGGCGACATTGGAAATGGCCACGGCACGGTCGTCTGATACCGTGATCGTTCCGCTCTTTTCGTCAAACGTATTGCTGCGCAACTCCTGCTTGAGGCGTGCAGTCAGCGCGGCTTTTTCCGGCTCGCCAAGATCGGCGAATGCCGAGGCGTAATCACGCCGTGCCCATATATCGAGCAGGTCACTCGCTTCGCGATGCAACCAGTCGGCACTCCAGTCCGGTGCAACCAGCGCGCCGTGTCCCCATACCGAACCGAGCTGCTGACCGCCGAAGGATTGCCAAACCTGGCGCCCCTCTTCGAGATCGGCCCTCGTGAACAAAATTTGTCCGGACGTGGTGACAACCTGTTCCGGCAAGGGCGGGGCTTGGCGGTGGATCTCGTTGCCCATCCAGAGCAACACGGCAAATGTCGTACCCAGCAACAAGCCGAGTGCGATCCAGAGACGACGCGTAGTGGACATGACACATTCCCTGTTTATGGAGATGCGTCATTGTCGGAAGGGTCGCGTGGTCAGGCACTGACTTGGATCAAGCGGCGGCAGGAAAAACATCATGGAACTGTAGGAGCCCCTTCAGGGGCGAGCTTCTGTTCTGTTGGAAAAGCTCGCCCCTGAAGGGGCTCCTACGTTATTTCTTGGCACCACTCAAGCGTGCAGAATGCAGCGCGCAAGCTGACGCAATTGGCCTGACTGGATCAACTCGACATCGCGCTCTTCAACGCGGATCAGGCCTTGATCCTGAAAACGACGCAGCACGCGACTGACGGTTTCGGCCGCGAGGCGAAGATGATTGGCAATATCGCCGCGCGACATGCTCAGGCGGAATCGGGTCGCCGAAAATCCGCGCGCGGCATAACGATCGGCGAGCAGGATCAGGAAAGCCGCCATGCGTTCATTCGCGTTGTAATCACCGGCAAGCAGGGCCGCCTTGCCGATATCGGCACTGAGCAAGCGGAACAACTGCTGCTGGATGCCCGGCATACGCATCGCAAGAGTCGCCAATGCAGGAAACGAGAACCGGCACAAATAGACCGTATCGAGTGCGATCGCATCGCAGGGATAGCGAGCCGGATGGATCGCATTGAGACCGACCATTTCACCGGGCAGATGAAAGCCGAGAACTTGTTCGCGCCCCTCTTCATCAATCATCGCCGTTTTGACCGTTCCGGCGCGCACCGCGAAGATTGATTCGAATTTTTCGCCGGAACGAAAGATCGAATCGCCGACATGCAAAGGACCGACGTGCTCGACCAGACAATGCAAATCCTGCAATGCGATCTTGTCGAAGCCGCCCGGTAAACAGACCTCGCCGAAGGCGCAGGTCGAGCAGAAATGTAGCGCATCGCCGTCGCCGTTGCCGGGATTGGACGGAGCAAAACGGCCTATTGTCTTGTTGTCGCTCATCAGCACCATCTGGATCACGCCGGAGCGGCGCGCTTTGGCTTAACCGCAATGGCGCAAGCCATTGCAGAAAGCAGGCTGATGATACGCAGGAATGCCGCAAATCGATAACTCAGGGGCCTCCAAGCACACGCTTGATCGCTGAAACAAACTCGGGATCGGTCTTGCCCATCGTTTCACTGCGCGCCGCAATACGGCCGTCAGCGTCGAGCAGAATCAGCACGCTGGAATGATTGAACTCACCGTCATCGAGTTGGCGATACTGGATGCCGAGGATGGCCGCGAGCTTTCGTACGTTAGCGGCATCGGTGCGGGCGAGAGTCCAGCGGCTCGTATCGATCTTGCGTTTGTCGACCTGGGCCTTGAGCGTGGGCGGATCATCGCGCTTGGCATCGAAGCTCACCAACACCACCGACAATTTTACGCGCTGCGATTCATCGAGTTCGCGCTCGGTCAGGCGTACGGTATCAATGATCAGTGGGCACATGTAAGGACACGAGGTGTAGAACATCGTGATCAATCGCGGCCTGCCGCGCAGGCTTGAAAAATCGAATGCCTTGGCATCCTGATCGAGCATCGGAATCGATAGTTGGTATACCGAATCTCCGGGCAAGCTATCAACAGAGCCCGCTATGGCGCCTGTCGACGCCGCAAGCAGCAACCCGAGCAAGACGCGACCCACATTCGCGATCGGTAGATGAATCATGGTGTTTCTCCTTTCGGCCGAACGCATCGGAAACCTAGATTGCCGGTGACATCCGCACCTTTCAGTGAGGAGAGCATCGCCAGACGCATGAGGATCGCGTAGTTGTCGCGATCCTGCGTGGACAAGGCACCCGCACCGCAGAACTTGAGCAGATCGGGATCGCCCTGGTTGCGGTTGTCGGCACTGATGAAAAGGGCGTTGAAGTCATCGACCCATTCCCAGATCAGACCGTGCATATCGCGCACGCCATAGACATTGGCTTCACCACCAATCGGGGCAAGTTCGCCACTGGATGTCTGCGCATACCAACCGAGAATCCGATTG
>JBBQTY010000120.1:0-12568 GCA_038234445.1 Lysobacterales bacterium | reverse complement strand
TACCTCGGCAACCTTGTCGATCGCCGGTCGATTCGATCATTTCGCGCGCCAGTTGGGACTGCAGGATCCCGCTTCGCTGTGCCTCGACAGTCCGTTTGACTACGCCAGGCAGGCGCTGGCCTATCTTCCGAAAGGCCTGCCGGAGCCGAGCGCCAGCGACTACACCGACAAGGTGATTGAGGCGGTACTGCCCGTGCTCGAAGCATCGGGGGGTCGCGCATTTCTATTGTTCACTTCACACCGCGCGCTGCGCCGCGCCGCCGAGTTGCTTGAAGGTCGTGTGACGTATCCGTTGTTTATTCAGGGTTCTGCGCCACGCCATCAATTGCTCAGCGGCTTCCGCGAATCGGGCAACGGTGTGCTGCTCGGTGCGGCGAGTTTCTGGGAAGGCGTCGATGTCGCCGGCAAGGCGCTCAGTGTCGTTGTTATCGACAAGCTGCCGTTCGCGGCACCGGACGATCCGGTGCTCGTCGCGCGCCTGGAAGTCCTGCGAGAGTCCGGTCTCAACCCGTTCGTCGAATGGCAGATTCCGAATGCCGTGATCGCTCTCAAACAGGGAGCTGGTCGGCTCATCCGCGATATAAACGATCGCGGCGTCCTCGTCCTCTGCGACCCGCGCCTGACCAGCAAGGGCTATGGGCGGATCTTTCTTGCCAGTTTGCCGGCGATGCCGCGCACAATCGATATCGAAACGGTCGTTCGCTTTTTCACCGAGTGATCGCGGCTCCTGCCAGTCTCGAAACGTCGCTACCCGCCTTGGGGTGCAGGTGGAAGTCGGCACTGAGGCTGAAGTTGCAAGGCTGAGAAAAGGCGTCGAAAGAGTTGGGCGGCAAAACGTTTCAGATTGCCGCCGCTTGTTTATCTTTGTTTATTTGATCGCGCCATGTCTCGATGGTATACGAGGGGTTGAAGCTCACCCGGATGTGACAGTTTGTCCAATTCGGTGAGCTGGTCAGAATGGTTCAACAAGGTTCGAGTATCAGCGAACGACCGCCAATCAGGCGAGCCGGGGTACGCCGGATACCGTATTTATCGGCAAGGTGGAGAAAAACAATGAAGCGTTTATTGGTATGTGGAGTAATGGTGGCATTGGTCGCGGGGGCCAGCGTCGCCTTTGCGGATTCATCGAAGCAGGACAAGAAGCCTGAGGCGGAAAAATCCGCAGGAGTTCAGACTGGCATGAGAGCCTATGTGGATCCGGAAACCGGGCAGCTCACCAGTCGTCCGACAACGGAGGTCGACGCGGCCTCGCTCGATGCGCAGTTCCAGCCGGATAAAAGCAAGATCCAGGAGATCAAGAGGGCCGATGGATCGACCGAATGGCTATTCAACGGACAGGCAGACTCGGCTGTGATTGCCACACGCGGTGCCGACGGCAAGATCGGGATCGTATGTGCCGAGCACGGCATCGTGCATGATCATATCGCCGCCCCTGCAGCGACGGGAGCTCGCGATGACCACTAGCCAAACGACGCGTATTGGGCTTGTCCTTGGCGCCTTGCTGGCGATTGGAGGAATTGCGACGGAGGTTTCAGCTGCGACAGTCACTGTCATCAATACGAATGATCCCGGAATCGGATTCAATGACGCTTCGGCACCGAATCCCGCCGCAGGTTGCAATGCTGGCGAGACTCTTGGTGCGTGCCGCCTTCGAGTTTTCAACAAGGCTGCCCAGCAGTGGGGAAACTTGCTGATCTCAAACGCCACGATCAAGATCAACGGCAAGATGACCGGCCTGCTTTGCTCACAGACCAGCGCCGTGCTCGGGTCCGCCGGCCCAACCAACGCGTTCGCAAACTTTCCAAATGCGCCGCGGCCAAACGTTGCGTATGTGCAGGCACTTGCCAACTCGCTTGCGGGTTCGGATCTCGATGCCCCCAACAATGACTTGAACGCAAACTTCAACCTTTCTCTCGACAATGGCATTTGCCTGACTGGAGTAAGTGGTTGGTGGTACGGGACGGATCCCTCGGTTCCTGTTCCCAACGATCGCACGCCGCTGCTACCAGTCGTGTTCCACGAAATTGGACATGGAATCGGATTTGTTTCGTTATACGACACTACAGATGGGTCGCCATTTACGTCGCAAACCCCGATCTGGGGTTTCTATCTCTACGACACCGAAACCAGCAAGCTCTGGAAGGACATGACCAATGCCGAGCGTCTCGCCTCGACGACGAACGATCCGGATCTTGTCTGGACCGGGCCGCTGACCAATGCCTGGTCGCCAGTGTTCCTTGGGCCCCCGGCGAAAGCGATTATCAATTCGCCCGGAGGGATTGCAGGGTCATACGATGCTCAGACGGCAGAATTCGGCCAGAGCGTGTCGATTCCAACCACCGCAAATGTCGTGCTCGTGAACGATGGCTCCGGAACGACGAGAGATGGTTGTGAGTTCCCGTTCGTCAATGCGGCTGCCATTTCGGGAAAGATTGCATTGATTGAGCGTGGTATCTGCAATTTCACGGTCAAGGTCAAGAATGCCCAGCTCAGCGGAGCAGTGGGTGTTTTGATCTTCAACAATGCTGCGACGGGTCTGGCGCCGATGGGAGGCAGTGATGCGACCATCACAATCCCGTCGCTCGGTGTCAGTCAGGCGCTCGGCAATTCGATTGTGTCGACTCTTCCGACGACAGTCAGCGCAACGCTCGGTGTCGACGCATCAGGCGGTCTTTCGGGTACCCAGAACGGCTGTGTGCGGATGTTCGCGCCAAATCCCGCTCAATCGGGTTCGTCGGTTTCGCATTTCCATACCGACGCCTTCCCGAACCTGCTGATGGAGCCTTCGTTGAATCGCTCGATCTTCGACAGGGTCGATCTGACCTGGTCGCTATTCCACGACATCGGCTGGAAATTGAACGCCGAGAACGTGATCTTTCGTGACACGTTCGATCCCAATCCTTGTGCGAATGTCCAACCCTGATTCGACTGACTGTCCTGAAAAAAAGCCCGGCGTCGTCGGGCTTTTTTTTGTTTCATCGCGCCTTGCCGGTAAACGCATCCCTGATTTTCAGGAAGGAGTAGGCGAGATTGCGATAGCCGTAGGCCATCCGCTCGATGAGGTTGATTCCATTGTTCATGCCTTCCAGGTCGCTGGTATTGAGTCGATATAGGGCGCTGGCCACGATGCCCTCGACATATCCGCTCAATCGCCTGGCAAAGGTAATCAGTGGCTTGAGACCACTCTTCATAGCCCTGCGCCACCATTCGATCCGGGAAAGGGGCAGGTCTTGAATCTTGAATCACCCCTCGACCAGGTATTGATTTTGAGGATGGTCCGGCCACTTCACATTGAGTTTGCTGGCTCGCTGTATCACCTGAATTCGCGAGGTGACCGGCGGAAAGACAACTTTCCCGATGACGTCGATCCGGAGATGTTTCATAAAGTGCTGGCTGACGTGTGTGCGCGGTTTCGATTGGCTTGCCATGCCTATTGCATGATGAGCAATCACTATCACCTCGTTATCGAGACGCGCGAATCGACGCTTTCTGCAGGGATGCGCCAATTGAACGGAGTTTTTACCCAGCGCTCGAACTACCGACACCATCGCGTGGGTCATGTGTTCCAGGGGCTCTACAAGGCGATCCTCGTTCAAAAGGAATCCGATCTGCTCGAACTGGCACGCTATGTTGTGTTAAAGCCGGTTCGGGCGGGTATGGTGTGCTTGGCGAGGGATTGGCCAATGAGCAGCTATCGCTCTACCGCAGGATGGTCAGCGGTGCCGGACTGGCTCACGGTTGATTGGTTGTTGTCCGCATTCGGCGCGCGTTGCAATGGAGCGATGGAAGGCAATCGTCGCTCTATCAGCGAGGCCAAAAATGCAGTTTCACCTTGAGAAGAGTTAAAGCGGCAGGTCTATCTCGGTGATGAAGCCTACGTCGATGCAATGCTCGCCAAGCTGCAAGCAGACGCACGACTGGATGACTTCACAACCACGCGCCATCGACCGCCGCCCAAGCCACTCGATCACTAGGCGAAAGCGCATGAAAGCCGGGACGATGCCATCGCTGCCGCCTTTGGCGGTGGCGGGTAAAGCATGAAGGCAATTGGCGCTCACTTTGGTCTGGGTTATTCGATGATCAGCCGCATCGTCAAACGGTTATTCGATCAAACATTCGAGAAATGATCCTGCCTATTGTTGTAGATTCGCCAGCACCGTCTATCGCCAGATCGCTTGACCATCGCTTTGAATTTGTCACGCGTCCTCAGCTAATCAAAGCCATCCAACAGTAACGTGTCGTAAAGAAAGTAGGCGCCTTGAATGTCGTCCGAGCCCAGCTGGCGCCTGATGACGCCAAGGCAAAGCAGATCGGCGCTCATGACAGGGCACGTTCCGTCATAGAGAGGATGTTCGAAGCCGATGGCGTGGCCGAGCTCATGCAGTGCGAGGCTTTCGAAGTCGTTGGGGGCGAACGTCGTGTCGTAGTGATCGCCTTCGCTACCCGGCGCTATCTGATAATAGGCCGAGGCGTTGAACAAGATGTCACCGGCTCCCGTTCCGCCATTCGGCGGCGGCGAATAGCCAACAGCGGCTCCATTGGCACTGCCTCCAAAGGCAAACACGCCGATGCGGATATGTCCTGTGGCGGGTGGCGCAGCCGTCGGATCGTTGATCGGCACGCCGCTGTCACTATCGAGTTTGACGAAATGGATGCCGGTATGCGCTGTCCATCGTGCCATTGCGGCAACGATTTGCGGCTCAAGTGAGCTCAGTGGCGTCAAGACGAAGCCACCACCCGGTGAAATCTCGACATTGATCGAGCTGCCACTGCTGCCCGGACAGGCATCCATGCAATAAACGCTGCCCGCAGTCGCTGGCGGAATCCATGACCAGTACACCGTACCACCGGAAATGCCGGCATGGTTGTCGCCCCACTTCAGGTAAAGCGTTTCGCCGCCATCGATGTAGGAATTCACGACGAATGCCATTGCCGGCGCGGCCAGGGCGAGCAACAGCACGCACGTCACCGCAATCAGACGGGAAAAGGCAATGTGTGCGACGACAGCGGATGGCATGGCGTTCATCGATTCCATCGGTGACGCGATCGAGCATAGCGCGCGCGGGAACAATCAAGAAGCCGCAGGGGGAGGGCGTGATGTGCGGAGTTGGGTCAGAGATTCGCGTCTTTGCGAGGTGTCCTCGTCGATGGACCTTTCGATGCCAGCATGTGATTGAACGCGGCAACAATCGCGAAGCGTGCCTCTACTGCAATGCAGACTCCAAAGCCTGGCTTGCGCTCCTCAAGCAGGCGGCGGTCAAGCACCAAGTCGCTATTCATGCGTTTGTGCTGATGACCAATCATGTTCATATGCTGGCAACGCCCGCCGACGAATAGGGCACCAGCGGCATCATGCAGACCATGGGTCGCAGGTATATGCAGTATTTCAATTGCACCCATCGGCGTGCCCGCAGCTTATGGGAATGGCGTTGAAAATCGACGATGGTCGATGCCGAGATCTATCTTTTTCGGTGCAATGATTCGCGATTCGAGCGAGGACCGTAACGCCAGCCAGCGCGAAGACCGCATGGCAAGTATGAAGTCGCAATGCCAGGGCAAATGGCGCGCGTTCGTTTGACGGTCCGTTTCGACAGCAAGCATCGCGCACATGGACTCACTTAGACAGCAGGCCGGGTGGAGCCCGGATTCACGTCTCCGAGCTGCGCATTAAGAAATTGCGAGAGGCCAAGCCCGCGTGGCGGGGTGGCCGTGCTGGGGATGCTGATGACCGCAGAGCCACAGCTCTCGCGATTGGCAGTGATTAAGGCGCGTCATTGCCAAAACGGTTTCCGGATTCGGTCTCTGAAGCGGGAGGAAACACTCGCGGAAGTGCTTCCTTGTACAGGCACGTTATGCGGCAGCGCAGCTTGGTTGTTTCAAGTGGCAGTGCTATAACAACAAGGCTGTCTGCCCCATCAAAGGCAGTATTTCTCGTTCATATCTGGCGGTCTTGCGCTTCGACGCGCAGGTTGCTCCAGTAGTTTGATGTCAAAAAATAATCCGGAGATTCAAGATGGTGAAGTCAATACGGCAGATCACCCTGACAACGGCCATTGGGTTGGCGTTGGTGGGAGCAGGTCTGCAGAGTTCAACGATAGTAGAAGCCGCGGTGCCTCAAGCCGTAACATCCAACGGCACCAGCCAGACTAGCGGCGATGGCGTTTACATCATTACCTTTGAAGAGGCGGGCCTGTTGCACTATGACGGCTCGGTCAATGGCATCCAGACCACGGCGCCCAGTGCGAGCACAAACAACAAGCTCGACGTAAATTCTTCGGCTGCCATGGCCTACAAGACCTACTTGACTTCGCAGCGCACTGCACACCGCAATGCCATTGAATCTGCACTCGGTCGTAGCCTGAATCCGACCCATAGCTATGCGATTACCCAAAACGGCATCGCTGCGCACCTCAGCCCGGCCGAAGCATCCCAAGTCGCCAAGTTGCCTGGCGTCAAAAGCGTGCGTGAAGCTGGCGTCCAACATATCGACACCTACCGCGGCCCGACATTTATCGGCGCAGACACGATCTGGAGCGGTGCGAATACACCTGGCCAGATTGGTACGCGCGGTCAAGGCGTCACGGTCGGCGTCCTCGATTCGGGCAGCTACAGCGCAAATCCGTTGTTCGCCAACGATACGACCTGCGGGTTCCGTCCATCCAAGCCCAAACTCGTTGCGGTGGATTGCAGCGTTACCGACGTCAACGGCTTCTGCGCAGGACCCGATCCAGAGGCTGCTCAGGGCAATGGCCACGGCGTCCATACCGCAAGTACGGTCGGTGGCAATACGATCGACAATACCGCCAATCCTGCGCCGCTGCTTCCCGATGGCGTCAACATGTCGGGCGTCGCGCCTTGCGCGGCAATCGTCTCCTACAAGGTTTGCCAGACGAGCAGCTGCGATGGTGCCGATATCCTGGCGGGTATCAACAATGCGATCGCCGACGGCGTCGACGTAATCAATTTCTCGATTTCTGGCGGTAACAGTCCTTGGCTCGACAACGATCGCGATTTTCTTGATGCGATCAACGCTGATGTTTTCGTGGCAGCATCCGCCGGCAATACTCGCGCCGAAACCCCCGATCCTGTCGGTGCCGTCAACCATCTGGGTCCCTGGATGATGTCCGTTGCTGCTTCGACCCAGGATCAGCTGATCGGTCCGCAGCTGGCGGTGACTGGCCCCGATCCGTTGCCGCCAATGCCGGATCTGACCCATGTTCCGCTCAACCCGGGTAGCACCACGGTGGTCGGCGGCACCACTAACTTTACTGGCGACCATTTGTACACCTACCCAACCAATATTATTGGTTGCACGAGCACCGGCGGTTTTCCAGCCAATTATTTCAGCGGCGCCATAGCGATGGTTCGTCGCGGAACATGCTCCTTTACCGAAAAAATCACCAACGCCTTCAACGCAGGCGCAACGTTCGTGGTCATCGGCAACAATGCGCCCGGCGGCATTTCGATGAACACAGCGGGAGCCCCAGTGGTTCCTGCGTTCAGCGTGACGCAGGAATTCGGTGATGCATTGATTGCGTATGCAGCGGGCAACAATCCGCCCGCGCCGCCTGCCGATCAGATCTTCAAGAATGGCTTTGATCAGCCGGCAGTGTTCGGCGCGACCGCCGATTATGCGCGGGCTGTACAGAGCAGCCGCCAAGGCGACGTGTTGGCTGGCTTCAGTCTCCGCGGTCCGACGCCGTTCCCGTACGCTGACGAAAGCAAGCCGGATATCACCGGCCCTGGCGTGGATATTTACGCCGGACTCACAGCCGCTGAAGGCAGCTATGGTTTCCTCAGCGGTACCTCGATGTCCTCGCCACATCTCGCTGGCTCTGCCGCGCTGATGCGCGCCGTGCATCCAGGCTGGAGCGTGACTGAGGTCAAGTCGGCCATGATGACCACGGCGACGAATGCCGCTGGTGTCAAGGAAGATACGGTCACCGCATGGGATATCGACGATGTCGGCGCGGGTCGAATCGACCTCACCAAGGCCGCATTGGCAGGATTGACCATGAACGAGACCTACGCGAACTTCGTCGCGGCGGATCCCGATGCAATCCCTGCTGGCGACGTCAAGACCTTGAATCTGCCGGAACTGAGAAATACAGGTTGCTTGCCGAGCTGCAGTTGGACGCGTGTGTTCAAGAACCAGTTGCCGGTATCGGGAACCTGGAACGCGAGCTTCGTCACGGATCCGGGCTTCGCAATGATTGCCACACCGTCCAGCTTCACGCTGGCACCGGGTGCAACACAATCAGTCGTGTTCACAGCGACACCGTCAATCGATCTGTCCTCGATTGCATTCGGCAACGTCATCCTGACCGAGCAGAGTGCGATGTCGCCGGCTCAGCATCTGACCGTTGCGGTCAAATCGCCACCGCCGACCATTGAGGTCACCCCTGCCACGCTGACATCGTCGCAGGCGACGAATACGTCGGTGGACAAGCCGCTGACCGTAGCCAACATCGGCGGTGGAACGCTGAATTGGAGCGTGGCGACGACGGCGAACGGTGTCGTCTGGAACCAGCCAACAACGCTCAACAGCGGAGTGGGTTCGTCCTACTCCACCGCTGACGCCGCCGGTGGTTGGATCGCAGCTGACTTCCAGGTGGCCACCGCCGGACCTGTGAGCAAGTTGACCGTGTACGGCTTCGACAACACCAATACGTTGCCGGCACAATCGGCGATCACGTGGTCGATTTATGGCGATGCAGCCGGTGCACCGGACGGCAATCCAAACGACGGCTCAGGCAATGCGCCGGTATGGACCTACACCGCGGCACCCGCTTCGGCTGGAGTGACCATCACTGGTTCGGGTGAGATCGCGCTTGATCTCGCGGCGGCCGCGCAAAGCCTCAATCTCGGCGCGGGTACCTACTGGTTGACGGTCAATCCAACCTATCCGGATCCGTTCCCGGCAATGGGCACCTCCACAGCGGGTCCGTGGCGCTGGTTTACTTCAGCCAAAGTGTTGAACGACGCCGCGTTGGTTGGTGACGAATACGGTTTGACCGCTTGGACCAGCTATACCGCTGCCGGCTTGCCTGCCACGATTCAGGATGTCGCTTTCAAGATCGAAGGAACGATCACCTGCGGCGCTTCGTGGCTTTCACTCGCACCAACCAGCGGCAACGTGGCTGGTGGTGGCAATACGCCGGTCACCGCTACCTTTAACAGCGCAGGTCTGAACCCGGGAAGCTACACCGCAACGGCTTGCATCCAGAGCAATGATGCGGCGAATCCGCTGGTGACGGTGCCGGTGACCTTGACCGTGCAATCCAGTGGGGGCAGCTGCCCTTCACAAATCTTGCTCGATCCGGGCTTTGAGGCCACCCAGCCGGATTACTCAAACGTGAACTGGGCATCCACCTCCACCAACGGTGGCACATCGATTTGTGACTCTGCTTGTGGCGGCGCCGGAATGCATGCTGGTGCGTACTGGTCCTGGTTCGGCGGCTGGGGCAACGGTGTCGAAACTGGAACGGTCACTCAGAGCGTAGTGATTGCATCCGGTACCGACCGCTGGATCAACTTCTACTTGCGTCGTACCGCTGCAACCGGCGATCCCGTGCTGACGGTTAAGATCGACGGCAATACAATCGCCACTTATCCCAAAGTGGCGGCCAGTGAGCCGGCCTTTGTTCTGCGTAGTGTTCAAGTGCCGGCTAGTTATATTGATAGCGCCTCGCACATCATCACCATGCAATTTGACAATACAACGGGCGCCATGGGCAGCATGCACGTCGATGACGTCACCCTGGACTGCACCCAGGGTACAGCGGCGCCGAGTCAGGCAAGTCCACTGACAGACGCTTTGCGTTCGATCCATTGAGTCAATCCATCTGACTGAATTCAGGGCCTCCTCCGGGAGGCCCTTTTTTTTGAATGGTTTCGATCCGTCGACCCTCTAGTCTTCAAATTCAATCCATGAGCAGCCGCGCCCCGATACGGGCGCGGCTTTTTTGTTGCCTGTTGAAGGGTACAAATAGTGCGATCCTTCGGCTCCGTCCTGATGCGGCGATCTTCAGCGCGAATGCAATTCAATCTATGTGCTAGCGTGCCCGCTGATTTGTACTCGGAGATATCAAGAATGTTTGACCGATCTCGTATTGCCTGGGTTTGCACCCTGCTGTTGCTTTCGACTCAGTTGGACGCAGCCACCCGCCATGCAGGTGAGTGCGTGGACGGTGTTGTCGAGGGTTACGCCTGCAAAAACGTCGATCTTCTCGGGCATCTTGATCTGGTCGAACTCGGCACCACGGTCTCGGGCAATGGCAACGACATCTGGGGCTGGACGGATCCCGATTCCGGCAAGGAATATGCGCTGATCGGGCTCAACAATGGCACCGCGTTCGTCGACATTTCCGATCCGGAAAATCCGCTGCGCCTCGGCAATCTGCCAACGCACAGCGTCAACTCGCTCTGGCGCGACATCAAGACGTTCGACCATTACGCGCTGATTGTTTCGGAAGCCCAGAACCATGGGATGCAGATTTTCGATCTGCATCATTTGCGTGACGTGACGACGACGCCGGTGACGTTTTCAGAAGATGCCTGGTACGGCAACTTCGGTCGCGCCCACAATATTGTTGTCAACGAGTCCTCCGGATTCGCCTACGCGGTCGGCTCGCGCCAGGGTACCCAGCAATGCGCCGCGGGCCTGCAGATGATCGATATGCACAATCCGCTGGTGCCGACGTTTGTCGGATGTTTCAGCGCCGATGGTTATACCCACGATGCCCAATGCATCAACTACGACGGTCCCGATACCGACTACCTCGGTCATGAAATCTGCTTCGCCTCAAACGAAGATACGTTGACAATCGTGGACGTCACCAACAAGGCAAGCCCGGTGCAGATTTCACGCACGGGCTATACCGGCGTCGGCTATGCCCATCAAGGTTGGCTCAGCGCCGACCGCCACTACATGCTGGCCGATGACGAGCTCGACGAACAGAACGACGGACACAATACGCGCACCTATATCTGGGATGTGCAGGATCTCGATGCGCCGCATGTCGACTTCACTTACGACGGGCCGACCAAGGCGATTGACCACAACCTGTACATCCATGAAGGCTACGCCTACGAGTCGAACTACCAGGCGGGTCTGCGCATTCTTGATTTGTCGAAGATTGACAGCAACCTCCTCACCGAAGCGGCGTTCTTCGATACCCATCCGGAGAGCGACAGTGCAGATTTCGAAGGTACCTGGAGCAACTATCCGTTCTATTCGAGTGGTGTCGTCGGTGTCAGTGACATCAACCGCGGCTTGTTCGTGCTGCAGCCGAATCTGTGCCGCGCGCCGGAGCCTGCGAGCAGCATGAGCGCGGTGGCGAATGGTGATCATCGCATCGACCTTGGCTGGGCTCCGACGAGCACGCCGAACGCGAGCTACGCGGTGGATCGAATTCTTGGCGGATGCAGCGGCAGCGCGGTTGAAACGATCGCCAGCGGATTGAGCGGAACCAGTTTCAGCGATACCTCGGCTTCGGGAGTCGTGACATACGGCTACCGGGTTCGCAGCGTCGCGGCATCGGGGGAGTGCTCGGCAGCGGCCAGTGTCTGCGTCGAAGCAAGCACGACCGGCAGCTGCACTGCGCCGCCGGCCTTTGCTGGAATTTTCAGCCTGCAGTCCGCGGCGACTGCATCCTGCGGTCTCGACCTGACATGGCAATCCGCGCAGTCGTATTGCGCTGCAGGCACAAGCTACGCCGTTTATCGCTCGCAGGATCCGGGATTCTCACCAACTCCGGCCGATCAGGTCGCGTTCGCAGTTTCCGGACTTGCATGGTCCGATACGGCAGTTCTAGCGGATCTCGACTACACCTATGTCGTGCGAGCGGCTGATTCCGGCAATGGCAGTAGCGACAGCAACTCGGTGCGCCTGAGTGCGCGCGCGGCTGGACCGGTCAGCGATGGCGACTATTTCAGCGGCGCGGAAACCGGTGCGACCATGCTTTCCGGTGTTCAAGTGATCCCCGTGCTGGGACGCCCGGACGCCCCGGCTCATGTGGCTTGGGAAATTGTAGACAGTCAGGCTCACAGCGGTGCCCGCAGTTATTACTCGGGCTACAACAATTCCGAGTGCCTTTCGATCGGAACCGGTTCGATCTCGCTGAGCTCGGGGCAGGCTTCGACGCTTGAATTCTGGACCCGCTACGGCATCGAGACCGGATGGGATGGTGGCGTCGTAGAGATCTCGACCGACGACGGCCAGACCTGGAACACGCTGACGCCGTCCGGCGGCTATCCGGCGACGCTGACCCACAGCGGCAATAGCTGCGGATTGCCACTCAGCAGCGGTGTGTTTACCGGAACGGCATTGACATGGTCACTCCAGCAGATTGACCTCGCGGCTTACGCCGGTCAGAACGTGCAACTGCGCTGGCGTTTCAGCACCGACGGTGCACAGACCGGAGAGGGCTGGTGGATCGATGATATCCGTGTCACCCATTCCCAAGTGCCAAGCATGTGCATGTCGAGCAACGACACCATTTATGCTGACGGATTCGAATAGCCAGAGGAGCGGGGCTGAACAGGATATTGGACAACGGATTACGCA
>JBBQTY010000119.1:0-12732 GCA_038234445.1 Lysobacterales bacterium | reverse complement strand
CCGTTGATCATTGCCAGCATGAAAATCACGCAGGCAAGGCCGGCCGCGAGCACGCCGACAACGAGCGCCGAAAATGCGGGCCGTGCAATGACGCTGCGAATCGCGCTTCTTGTTTCATCGAGAAGGATGCTCATGGCGATGTCCTCATTCGTGCCGCAGTGCAACCATGGGATCGACACGCAGCGCGCGACGGGCTGGAACAACAATCGCGATCGTTGCCGCGATGATCAGAACCACGATGGCGCCAAATACCGTGATGACACTCGTGCCGGCTGGGCTGCTCAATACCGATGTCAGGACGCGTGCGAGGGCCAGTCCAAATCCGAGTCCGAGGACCAGTCCGAATCCGACCTGCCAACCGGCACGTGTGAGCACATCACGCAGCACGCTGGCCGGCGAGGCGCCGAGTGCGCGGCGTACGCCGATTTCTCGTGTGCGCTGGGCGACGTTGAACGCGACGACGCCATACAGTCCCGCACCGGCCAAGGCCAGCGCCAACAGACCGAAGGCGCCAAAAATTTTCGCCAACAAACGCGTCGCAAACGTCGCCTCGTGAATCGCGTCGGCGTAGGTACGCACCCAATAAGCGGGCGTATCCGGAGCGACATCGCGCAGGTCTTCAACCAATCGCGGCGCGAACGCGGCCGGATCACCCTTGACGCGAATACCGAGGCTGACGAAGCGTTGTGGATTCTGGCGCAATGGCGCCAGCATTGCCGGGCGAAGTCGGTTGCCGGGCCTATCCATCGACAACGCGGGAATCACACCAATGATGGTAACGAGCGGAGATTCCTTGTCGCGCGGATCGAGCCGGAAGCGGCGGCCGAGGACATCAGCCTTACCGCCATACAAATCGGAAAATCGTTGATCGACGATCGCGACCGCTGATGCCCCGGGTTCGTCGCGGCTATCGAAGAATCGACCACGTTGCATTTGAATTGCGTAGGTATCGAGGAAATGATCATCGACGGCGGCAAAGGTCACCTGCGGCAAGGCGCCGTCTCCAGCCACCTCACCATCGGCAAGCAACTGGCGTACGCCTCCATCCAGGCCGGGCAAGTGGCTAGCGGCGGTCACCTCGATCACCGCTGGATCAGCGCGCAGGCGATCGGTGATTTTTTCAAACTGGCGAACCTGGTCCGCACCTTCCTTGAATTCGCTTTGGAACAAGGCGACGCGCGCGGTGAGGATGCCGCGCGGATCGATGCCGAGATCGGCGTTGTCGAGCGCACTGACAATGCCTGCAAGTACGCCGACCGAGATAAGCAAGGTCAGCGACAACGCGACTTCACCCATCATGAGTACTCGGCTGATCCGCGCGAAACCACCACCCATCGTGCGCGCTCCATCACGCAGGTCACCGGCCATGGCGCTGCCGCCTGCTCGCACTGCAGGCAGCAAGCCGGCGACGAGTGCGGTGATCAGGACAACGCCGAACGTCATTGCGACAATTCGACCATCGAGGGTGAAATGGATCCAGCGCGGCGGACCATCAAACGTCGCGCGAAACGCGGCATCGGTCCAGCGCGCCGCGAGGTTTGCGAGAAACAGCGCGACGACCGCCGCAATTGCACTGAGCAGCAGGCTTTGCGCGATCAGATGCAAGGTCAGGCGTGAGCGACTGGCACCAAGCGCGACACGCACTGCGAGTTCCTGGCGGCGCGCGAGCGTGCGCGTCAACAACAGGTTGGCGGCATTCGCGCAGGCGATCAGCAGCACCAGCAACGCAGCGACCAGCATGACCTTGAGCACACTGCGCGTGCCTTCGTTGACGGTGACCAGGCCAAGCGGCTGCGTGGTGGCGCGCATGCCGCGGAAATGTTCTGGCTCAGCACGTGATGCATCGGCAAACCAGGCGGTTACGGCCTTGCGCACGGCACTGTCGGACACGCCATCCATTCGCCTCAGAACCAGCTCGAACGTATCCTCCGGATTGGCCCCTTGCGCGAAAGGTTTGGCCATCCAGATGACCTCACGCCGCGGATAGGAAAAATCCTTGGGCATCACGCCGATGATGGTCGCGGCATGTGAGTTGGCGCGAATCTGGCGTCCAATCACGCCGGGATCCGAGCCGTAGCGGCTCGACCACAAATCGTGCGAAAGCATGACCACGGTTGGTGCACCCTCGCGCTCATCGACCCCGTTGAAATCCCGCCCGAGCAGCGGCGCGACACCAAGCACGTGAAACAGGTTGGCCGAGGTGAACGCGCCGTCGTAGCGCTCGGGGCGATCCAGATCGCTTAGGTTCACGGTCGCCGAGGTGAACGCGGAGACTTCTGCGAGCCCGACCAATTGACGGCGCAATGCGAGTACATCATCAGTGCGCACGGGATCGAGTTCGCCGCCGCGATCATTGCCATCATCAAGGCCGACACTGAGCAACTGCCCTGCCCCGGGAAATGGCAACGGCCGAATTGCCATGTGGTCGATCGCGACCAGCGCGTAGATAACCGCGGTCAGTCCGACTGCCAGGACACCGACCACGAGCGCTGAAAATCCCGGTTGGCCGATGATGCTGCGAACCGCTTGTTTGAGCTCATGTCTGATCGCTTGCATTTTCTGAACCTCCACGTGAGCTTGAGGGGTCTTGCCTGCATTTCATTTCGTCAGCCGAGTGGAATATTTCCGGGTGCAGATCATTCATGGCGCAGAGCCACCAGTGGATCGACACGCAGTGCGCGTCGTGCGGGAACAAGAATGGCGATCAACGAAGCGAAGACGAGGACACCAAAGACCACCAGATAGACCTGCGGACTATCCGCATCGAAACCATTGAGGCTGCTGATCAGCGCGCGAGCGAATGGCCACGCGAGGGCCAGACCGATCACCAAGCCCAGTCCAATCTGCCAGGCACCACGACTGAGCAGGCTCGACAGCACGCTGCCGGTCGATGCACCGAGCGCGCGGCGCACGCCGATCTCACGGGTGCGTTGGCGCACGGTGAATGCGATCACGCCGTACACGCCGGCCCCGGCGAGGAACAACGAGATCGCGCCAAACACAAGAAACAACCGCGCCATCACGTACTCGCCGAAGGTCGCCTCGCGAATGACCTGATCGTAGGTGCGCACCCAATACGACGGCGTATCGGGCTCGACCTCACGCAGGATTTCGTTGAAGCGCGGCGCGAAGGCCATTGGGTCGCCTTGCGTGCGCATGGCGACGCTGACGAAGCGATCGGGATCCTGGCGTAGTGGTCGCAACAAGGCGGGTCGAATCGGATCATCGAGGTCATCAAGTTGAACCCGCTTGATCACACCGACGATCGTCACCAGGCTGTCATCGACACGAAATCGGCGACCGAGCACCGATTCGCCGTTGCCGAGTTTCGCGGCAAACGTGCGGTCGACGATCGCCACTTGCAGCGAATCGGTTCGATCACCCGCATTGAAGAAGCGACCTTCTTCAAGCGTCAGTTCATAGGTCGAAGCGAAGCGATCATCAACGCGCCCGGTATACACCACGGTCTGCGCATCATCAGGGCCGGCGCCATCGCGCAGTACACTTTTACTTTCTGAAATCAATCCCGGCAAGGTCGTGCCCATCGCGGCATCAACGATGCCGGATTCACTGCGCAGCTTTTCTCCAAGTCGGTCAAATACAGCGAGCTGGGCTGCAGCGGTCGGATATTTTTTCTCGGACAATCCGAGACGTGCGGTCAACAGATTTGAGGTGCGGATGCCGAAATCATCGTTCTCGAACTGATCCATGCCTCGCACCATCACCGCCGCGGCAACCAGCAGTACACAGGAGATCGCAACCTCGCCGACAACCAGCGCACGACTAATGCGCGCGAAGGCGCCACCGGCAACCGATCGACTGTCATCACGCAGCGTGGTGTTCATCTGGCTGCCTGCGCGCAAAGCCGGCAGGATTCCGGTGATCAACCCGGTCGCCAACGCCGCAAGTATGGCGAAACCGATCAATGGTGCATTGAGATTGAAGTGCATCCAGTGCGGCGGCCCTTCTTCACTGGTTCGAAAGGTCTGATCGACCCAGCGCGCCGCGGCCCAGGCCAGCGGCAAGGCGATCGCTGCGGCGATACACGAGAGCAAAAGACTCTGGCTGAGCAGGTGCGCGATCAGTCGTGCACGACTCGCACCGAGGGCCGAGCGCACCGCGAGTTCCTGGCGCCGCGCCAGTGTGCGGCTCAACATCAGGTTCGCTGCATTGGCACAGGCCACGAGCAACACCAGCACCACGGCAATCAGCATCACGTTGAAGATAGCGCGTGTATTGCGGCTGACGATTTGATAGGCCAACGGTTCGAAATCGATTTTGCGCATCTCGAAATAGCGCGGGGATTCGCCCTTTGCATCGGCAAACCATGATTCCAGCGCGGTACGCAACGCGGCCCCACTCGCGTCGACATGACGGCGCGCAATCACGGCCCAGTCGCCACCGTCATCGCGCTTCATGTCTGGATTCAACTGTGTCGGCGTCCAGATGACTTCCTTGAGCGGATAGCTGAAATCAGCAGGCATCACGCCGATGACCGTCGCGCTGCTCGCATTGACGCGCAGCACGCGACCGATGATCTGTGGATCCGCGTTGTAGCGTTGGCGCCAAACCGTATCGGACAATACGATCGTGGCGGCAGCACCCGGAACGCCATCGGCATCGGTGAAGGTGCGTCCGAGTTGCGCAGAAACACCGAGTACCCGCATCAGATTGGTGCTGATCGATGCGCCGTCATAACGTTCTGCGCGGCCCTCGTCACTGAGGTTGACCGTCTGTTCCTGATACGCGGCGATGTCGGCGATGCCGGCAAATCGCTTCTGCCAGTCCATCAGATCGTGGCCGGTGACCGCACTCAGCCGGTCCGGACGATCACTCTGAATGAAGCCGATATGCAGCAACTGCTCAGGCGCGCGAAACGGAAGCGGCTTGATCACCATTCCATAGATCAGCACCATCATGAACAAAACGCAGGCGAGCCCGGATGCGAGCACCGCGATGACCAGCATCGAGAACCCAGGCTTTGCGAACAGTCCACGGCCGGCATCGCGCATTTCGTGGAATAGTGCATTCATGACATTTTACTTCCACGGCTATTCGGAGTGGGCTTGCATTTGACGAGCCCAGGGATCGGCGACAACAGATTTTTGAGCGGCGTGGCGAACACGCGGAGTCGTTGCTCCCCCTTACTTGGCAGGGGCTTATCCAGTCGCCATGATTCGAATCGGTGAGCGTTTTTCATTGCGATGTCCATCTAGTCGTGGCGCAGTGCGATCATCGGATCGATGCTCGCGGCACGACGCGCCGGCATCCAGCAAGCGATCATTGCGACAGCGACGAGCAACGCTGTGGCTCCGGCAAATGCCCACAGGTCTCCGAAGTGAATACCGTAGAGCAGGCTCGATAAGACCCAGGCACAGGCCAGAGAAAAAAGTAGTCCGATGCCGAGACCGCGTGCCAGAAGACGGGTACCGCGGCTCATGACTTCATGCTGGATTTGCCTCGGCGCGGCGCCCATGGCCATGCGCACACCAAACTCTCGCGTCCGACTATTGATATGCATCGAGATCAAGCCATACAGGCCGATGGCAGCAAGCAGCAAACCCAACGCGCCGAGCGCGAGCGATACCAGACCTGCAATGCGTTGCGGCAACAGCGACAGGCTGGTGAGGTCGGTCAACGGCTGCACGAGACTGGCAGGTAACGACGCATCCAGTGCCGTCATCTCGCGCCGCAGCTGTCGGGTAAACGTCGCAGCTGGCAGCGAAGTCTTCGCCAACAACGAGGTCTGCTCACGCGGCCACTGCGTCAAAGGCAGAAAAAGAAATGGCTGTTCGCTTTCGTTCAACGACGCGTAGCGCCCATTTTCAGCGATACCCACAACGGTCAGATCGCGCCCCTCGTCACCGTCAGCGTAGTGATAGGTGTGACCGATAACATCGCCATCGGCCGCAAGGCGGTGTGCAAGTGAGGCATTGACGACACCGACCGCAGTCGCGTTTGTTCCATCGTGCAAATCGAAACCGCGTCCCTTGAGCTTGATACCGAGCGTTTCAAAGAAACCAGTGGAAACCAGATTGACATCAGGAGTCAGCTCATTCTCATCACCAGGACGAGCATGAAGACTTCCCATGCTCAACCGGCTGAGGGTCAGCGGCACAATGCCAACCAAGGCCGCGTGATCGACGCCGGGCATCGCGCGGATGCGATCAAGCAGGGATTCCTGCAATTGTGCCTGGTGACTCGCATCGTAGCCGCTCGGCTTGAGATCGAAATCCGAGACCTGGACTCCCCGAGGTTCGAAACCGAGATCGATATCCGCGGCCTGCTGCAGGGCGCGCAGGAAGAGTCCACCGGTAACCAGCAGGATCAGGGTCAACGCGATTTGCGCGACGACCAATGAGGATCCCATCCTTGAATTCCGACCGGCGACTTGGCGTCCACCGAGCGCCTCGCTGGCACCCGGAGCGCTGATCGAGGAGCGCAACGCCGGATACAAGCCGAAGCCGAGCGTTGTCACGAGCACACAGGCAAACGCAAACAGGAGTGTCGCGGTGCTCATCGGAATTTTCAGCAACACCGGCACCGGCGTTGGCAGATTGATGGCTTCGAGAAAACCGCAGCACCAGGCACTGAGCAGCAAACCCAGCACGGCCGCGGCAGACGCCAGCAAGGCGCTCTCGACCAACAACTGCGAGATGATGCGTGCGCGGCTCGCACCCAACGAGTAGCGCATCGCTATCTCAAAACGACGCGCCTCACCGCGCGCGATCATCATTCCGGCAACATTGATGCAGGCGACCAGGAGCACCATCGATATCAGTACAAACAGCAGGCTTGAAAACGCCAGCAGATTGCCGCGGAATTCACCCGGAACAGGTCGCAAAGGAACCAGCGTGACGCCCGGATTCGGCTTCGTCGAGGCATGCTCCTTGGCGAGCTGTGCGACCAGCCCGGACAGATTCGTCTGAGCATCGCTGACGGTTACGTCCGCGCCCAGCCTCGCGCCCATGGAGAGCCAGCGCGATGTGCGTTTGTCGAGCATCTCGGCGCTGCCTGGCTTGAGTAACGATAGCGCGCTCATGGGCAGATAGAACCCAGGGTTGAGCAACGCGATGTGTCCCTGGAACTCGGGGTTGGAGACGCCGACCAGGGTGAATGCACGACCGTTGATCGTAATGCGCTTGCCGATCGCCGCCCGATCACCGTTGAGGTATTTCCGCCACGCCGCGTAAGTTGCGACTGCGACAGGAAGCTCCGCAGCAGCGCTGTCATCACTGCTGGTCAACAAGCGCCCAAGATACGGGCTCACTTGCAACGTATCGAAATAGTTGCCACTGACGAGAAGGCCCAGACCACGCTCCGGCAGGTTGCCGACGCTGATATTGAGTGTCTCCATTCGATACGCAAACAACGTGGCGAGCGGCTCGATTCGAGCGGCAAAGTCGACAAAGTCCGGATACGAAAACGACTCGAAGCCGCTGCCGTTATGTGTCCCGCCGATCTCGACCAACTGGTTTGGCGCACCGACGCCCTGTACGCCGGCAAATAGATAGGCATTGACCGTGCTGAACAGCGTAGTTTCCGCTCCCATGCCGATACCGAGGGATACCACGGCGAATAGCGCGAACGCGCTGTTTGACCAGAGTGAGCGAATCGAGTCGCGGACGTTGCGTGTCAGCCAATCAAGCATCGGAGGATCCCTTTGGGCACGGCGGAAAATTCATCGGATTCGCGGATCAAGGCGTGACGCTGCGCGCCGGCCGTATCAATCGTTGGTCTTCCTCGTGGCGCAGACGATGCATGGTGTCTTCATCGACAACGCGGCCGTCGAACATGAAAATTTTGCGATCGGCAAATTCGGCGTAGCGTGGATCGTGGGTGACCATGCAGATCGTCGAGCCGGCCTTGTGCAGTTCGTCGAGTAGCGCCATCACCGCCTCGCCGTTCTTCGAATCCAGGTTTCCGGTTGGCTCATCGGCGAGAAGGATCGAGGGCGATCCGACGAGCGCGCGGGCAACTGCGACACGCTGTTGCTGACCACCCGATAGTTGCGCGGGATAGTGTTTGACTCGATGCGCCATGCCGACGCGTTCGAGTGCGGAGACCGCGCGCTCGCGCCGTTCGGCTTTGGATACGCCATCACGATAGGTCAGCGGCAGCTCGACATTCTCGAACACGCTGAGATCGCCGATCAGATTGAAGGCCTGAAAGACGAAACCAATTTCCTGATTGCGGATCGCCGCGCGCTCACTCGCACCGATATCAGCCACTTCGCGATTGTTCAGCGTGTAGCGCCCTTCGGTCGGTGTATCGAGCAGACCAAGAATCGCCAGCAAGGTCGACTTGCCGCAACCGGAAGGGCCGGTAATCGACACGTACTCGCCCTTGGCGATATCGATATGCACACCCGCCAGCGCGTGCGTCTCGACCTCATCGGTCAGGAATACTTTCTGGATATTGTCGAGATGGATCAGCGAGGCGGTGTTGGTGGTCATGATTGAGGGCCCTGTGGTTCCGATTGGCAATACTGTTTCGATTGTGAATTTGTGGGAAGCGGCTTTAGCCGCGATGCGTTTGCTCAGGTCGGCTGGAAGAGCATCGTGGCTGAAGCCACTTCCCACAGGACAGTGTTCCTTTGTCAGTTGAGGCGAATACGATCGCTCTGGTCATAGGCGCTCGTATCAGAAAGAATCACGCGATCACCGACGCTGAGACCATTGCGGATTTCGATCAGGTTGACCGAACTGCGACCGAGTTGCACCGGTGCGCGCCCGGCGACACCATCGGCGTCGACCTTGAACAGCCTCACTTCCGAATCGGGTTGGCCAAAGGCCGGTCGACCGACATAGAGCACATCGGAAAGACGCTCGATCTCGATCGTGCCGTCTACCGAAAGGTCCGGCCTTGCACCTGCGGGCAACTTGCCTTCGAGTTCCACATCGACCTGTACGGTACCGTTTTGCACCGCTGGATCGACGCGTAGTACTTTGCCTTCGACGATGCCGTTGCGCGTATCGATCCGCGCGGGCTGTCCGATCACAATGTCCTTGGCCTGGGTTTCAGCAATTCGCAACTCGGCCATCAAATCGCCGGGGCGTGCGACGCGTGCGAGATTGCTGCCCGCTTCAACCTGCTGGCCTTCTTCTACCGGGACGCGCTGCAACACACCGGCAATACCGGCGCGTACCTTGAGGCCATCGGCCTGGCGCTGGCGAAGATCGCGGGTATTGGCGAGTTGATCGAGACGCGCCTTTTCAGCGGCCAATTGCGCCGTGATATTGCGGCGGAACTCGGCGACGCGCTGTTGCTCGATATCGACGCGATACTTGAGCTGCTCGAGCACGACCAGACTTTTCTTGTATTGCACGGCCGGGATGATGCCTTTCGCAGCGACGCCCTTTTCCGACTCCGCTTGCATGCGCGCGGTTTCGTAATCGGTCTTCGCTTGCGCTTGTGCGGCTTGTTGATCGAGCAGGCGCGATTGCAGCTCGGTGCGTTTCGCGGCGAGATCCGATTGCGCCGCGGTGAGCGCGGTCTTCGCAGAGAGCAATTGATCGTCAACCTCGGGATTGCTGAGTTCGAGGATGACCGTATCGGCCTCGACCTCGGCGCCCGGCTTGACCACGATGCGTTCGACGCGCGCCGAGGTCTCTGCGGCGATCCAGCGGATCTCCTTGGGGACGAGGGTTCCGGGACCACGAACTTCGCGCAGCAGTTCGCCGCGTTTGACGGTATCGACCAGAACGCTGCTGCGTTCGACCGACGGCATCGCGGGACCGAGCGCCATGAGGCCTGCGGCACCGGCAATGATGAGGATTCCAACAGCCGCTCCAATCAGGAGCTGGCGGCGGCGTTTGCGTTGCTTGAGTTCAGGGCGTGCGATATCCATACCCTGATAGAGCACGAGGTGTGCCAACCATCAACGGCATAAATAAGCGTATGTTTTATATACGTTATTTGATTTTAAGTATTGCGATTCCCAGGCTTGAGTGTCCGCTATCGGACGCCCACCTCGTCGTCTGCGATCACTGTCCGCCGGATCGATCATCGACTCGACCAAGCGCGCGTTGTGTCCAAAACTGTCGATCGATGACACTCGCGTTCGACAAACGAAAAGCGTCTGAATGGCCTTTGGCGGAATTCACAAATTAATTGCGCAAGACCTCGCGACTTTCCTTCGTCTGCAGCCCATCGTTTCCGCCCAGGCTATACCGGCGTTCCCACCAAATTCCGTTCAGGTGGTTTGGCACGACGCTTGCTAACCACTGCTACGTGATTGCGCAACAACCAACTCAGGGAGAAATACAACATGGGCGGTATCTTTGATTTCCATTCGCGCGGCACGGCTCAAGCACCAAGCTGCGTTGACTGGGAGTTGCGTTACAACGGCGCAATGTCTGTAGCGGTCATCGACGCAGTGCCGGTTGCCGGCATTTCCGGCCCATGGCCGGACGGAAACTATGCGCTGACATGGTGGGCAACTCGTGCAATTGATTCCCCACCAAGCCTCGAATTCTTCAATTCGATGGCGACAGCACAGCGCAGGGTTGAAGACATCGCCATACAGATGACTCGCACGATGTAGCGTGCGTTGCCTACAAACGCATCGCGGCTAGTCGATCGTCAGAACAACGCAACTGGTCCTGGAATTCCGCAAGTGCGGAATTCCAGGAACGGCGGTCAACAAGGGCCCGATAGCGACGGAGCCCTCTTTCAATTCGATCAAATTCGTCCCATCAACAACAACACAATAATGATCACGACGATCAGACCCAAGCCACCGCTCGGCCCGTAGCCCCAACTGCGGCTATGACCCCAGGTTGGCAGTGCACCAATAAGAAGAAGAACGAAAACGATAAGCAGAATGGTCGAAATTGTCATGGTGCGTCTCCTGGAAACATGAAGCCCCAATCCGGGGGCGATCTGAATTCGGTGATCTCGCGCTCGGATCAATCAATCCCTCATTCCTGCCGACACTGGATCGACGCGGAGCGGGCAGATCTCAAGTTGTTCGTGTGCTGACCCCGCGACCATGAATAGCCTCCAGTGCATGAACGCGTCCTGTCATTTCTGAACGAAGCGTTTCTCGTACAGAATCCAGTCATGCAACGGTGCGGAGGTCGAGCGTCACTATCAACTCGATCCTTCGCCCCTTTCCGACGCGCCTTGATGCATTTGATTGAGGTTGCAGGAAAATCGTCAGCGCGCAGCGCCGACCCAGAGAGCCAAGTGAAAGACTGCCGAAAAAGGTCGAGGACTTTGATGCATTGTCACGCGTAGCTGCTCTGTTGTTGGTTCGATCCGTGATCGAACGCTTTTCGCACGGAGTGAAGGAACCCCGTCAGCGCACAACGTCGATCCACCGCTGCAAGGCGGTTCTTCGTCGTCACTCCGACTTCCGCCCTTGGCGCGATCGTAGTGGATTTTAACGCTGCTTACTGGACGAACCCCAATATCCACAGCGTGTTTTATGCACACGTTGCGAGCCGGCAGTTGGCGCCTAAGGATCACCGGCGGGTACGGGGCTCAAGCGTTCCGGCCAGGCCGGGTGATACGGTAAAATCGATATGCCGGCCATCTTTCTTCGTGTCTATCTGTATCTTTCCGTACCACGGGTCAACATAGGTTCCGGCATAGCCTTCGAGCGGCAATGACGGGCGCGACTTCTTGACCTTTTCCGACTGGAAGCTCTCAAGCGCCTTGAATTCGGCCGCCCTGCGGTCTTTCTTGAAGGTCGCGCAGTCGCCAATCCAGTCCCGTTTGGGCTGGCCGAGATGGTGGTTGAGCCGTTCATTCAAACGCGGCCGGAGGCCAATTTGGAATTGCTCAGTTCAACACTAATGATCCTGATCAGAGAAATGTCAGCCCGCTCTGGCCATTTCCCTCGTAAAACGGGATCATGACCTTTGACACTGTCTTCACCCGCGTGATTGGCTTATTGCCAAACTTTCGGAGCTCGTATTGCAATGACATCGCAACACCCGACCATTGGCAGTCTTTTGCGCTCGCTGCGTGCGCGAAACGACTGGACACTAAAGGAGATGAGCGAGCGCTGCGGCATTCCGCTGTCGACCCTCTCCAAAGTCGAACATGATCGCTTGACCCTCACGTACGACAAGCTTCAGCAACTGAGCCAGCGACTGAATATCCGCATGTCGGAGCTGTTCGCGGAAAACAATGGCTCTACGGACACCTCGGTGACCGCGCGCCGCAGTATCGGGCGTATCAAGGATTCCGTGCGGGTCAAGACGCCAAACTACGACTACTACTATCTCTGCCCGGAGTTGCGCAACAAACGCATGATCCCGGTTTTGACCCGCGTACGCGCAAAGAGCCTCGCCGAATTCGGCGAACTGGTGCGACATACCGGCGAGGAATACATCCACGTTCTCGAAGGCGCAGCCGAGGTGCACACGGAGTTCTACGATCCGGTCGTGCTCAAGGCCGGTGAGTCGGTCTATCTTGATTCCAACATGGGCCACGCCTACACGGCTGCCGAAGGCTGCGAAGAAGTGCTCTTGCTCGGTATCTGCTCAAGTGCCGATGAGCAACTGCTCGAATCGCTGATGACGCTTTACGGTGAAGAAGCGCCCACCGAACGAAAAAAGGCGCGCCGCCTTGCGATTCCGCGCGATGAGGCGCCACGAGCGGCACCAATCGACAAGCGTCGCGGCAACCGCGAACCGGCGAAATCGAGAAAACCGGCCAAGCCATCCACTCGTTAGACGTTCTACAATCTGCTCCGACCGGCGTCAGCCCAGTTGCGCAATG